>CAMZEW010000099.1:0-6493 GCA_947305875.1 uncultured Lachnoclostridium sp. | reverse complement strand
CGCGGAAGAGGTGCTTAAAAACCTCGGGCTTTCGATTCCGGTTGCCGGCATGGTCAAGGATGACAACCACCGCACCAGAGGGCTTTACTTTCGTGACGAAGAGCTTCCGATCAACACGCACGGCGAAGGCTTTGCGCTTCTTACGCGCATCCAGGATGAAACGCACCGCTTCGCGATTGAGTACCATAAAGGACTCCGCTCGAAGCAGCAGATCCGTTCCGGGCTGCTTGATATCCCGGGCATCGGCCCGACCAGACAGCGCACGCTGATGCGGTACTTCGACAGCATGGAGAGCCTTCGGAACGCGAAAGCCGAGGAACTTTCGAAGCTGCCCGGCATGAACCGGAAAGCGGCAGAGGAAATCGTCGCATTTTTCGCAAAGAAAGAATAGGAAATACTAGGAAAAGAGGCATATATATGTACACAGTGGAATTGACGAAAATGGCAGAGAAAATGCATCTCACGAATCTGACCCCGGAGATTGACATCACGGGGCGGGTGATTTCAACGCCGGAGATTAACCGTCCCGCACTTCAGCTGGCAGGGTTCTTCAGCGATTTCGACCCGAACCGCGTGCAGCTGATCGGAAACGTTGAGTATGCTTACATGTACCATAACGAGATGAATTCCGAGCAGCGCCATGTGTGCTTTTCAAGACTCATGGGATACGGCGTTCCGTGCATTATCTTCTGCCGGAGCCTTCCGGTCAGTGACGGAATGAAGAAACTCGCGATTGAGAAAGGCGTTCCGGTATTCGGCTGCGCGATGGAGACAACCGCCCTCGTGGCGGAGCTGGTACGCTGGCTGCAGGTGGAACTGGCGCCCCGCATCTCGATTCACGGCGTTCTCGTAGACGTCTTCGGTGAAGGCGTTCTGATCACCGGCGAGAGCGGAATCGGTAAGAGCGAAGCGGCACTTGAACTGATTAAGAGAGGCCACCGTCTTGTTTCGGATGACGTCGTCGAGATCAAGAAGGTCAGCGACGATACGCTGGTCGGCTCGGCACCGGACGTAACCCGTCACCTGATTGAGCTCCGCGGTATCGGCATCATTGACGTCAAGACGCTGTACGGCGTGCAGAGCGTTAAGGAAACCCAGTCCATCAACCTTGTGATCCGTCTCGAGGAATGGGACAAGGAGAAGGATTACGACCGTTTCGGTCTTGAGGACAACTACACCGAGTTTCTCGGAAACCGTGTTGTCTGCAACGACATCCCGATCCGTCCGGGCCGGAACCTCGCGATTATCTGCGAAGCGGCAGCCATCAACTACCGTCAGAAGAAGATGGGCTACAACGCGGCCAAGGAACTCCATAACCGCGTTATGAACAACCTGCGGAAAGGACAGCAGCAATGAAATACATATTCGGAATCGACATCGGCGGAACGACCGTGAAATGCGGCCTCTTCGAAGAGGGCGGAAAGCTCCTCGACAAATGGGAAATCCCGACGGACCGCGCTGACAAAGGCGCGAACATCCTAAGTGACGTCGCGAAGACGATTCTTTCGAAGGCGGAAGAAAAGAAGATTCAAAAAGAAGACATTCTCGGCATCGGCATGGGCGTTCCCGGACCGGTTCTTGCGGACGGTACGGTGTACCGCTGCCCGAACCTCGGCTGGGGTATTGTTAAGGTGAAAGACCGGATGGAAGCGATGACCGGATGTCCGGTATATACGGGTAACGACGCGAACGTGGCCGCGCTCGGCGAGGCTTATTTCGGCGGCGGACGCGGTTTTGACAGCATTCTGATGGTTACGCTCGGCACCGGCGTCGGCGGCGGGCTTATCCTTGGCGGAAAGATTGTATGCGGTTCTAACGGCGCAGCGGCCGAAATCGGACACATCATCGTGGAGCCCGAGGAAACCGACATCTGCGGATGCGGCGGGCACGGACACCTCGAGCAGTACGCTTCGGCGACCGGAATCGTACGGATGGCGAAGAAACTGCTTCTTGACGAGACCGTCGATTCGGCGCTCCGGACGCATATGCCGCTTACCGCAAAGGACATCTTCGACGAAGCGAAGAACGGCGATGCGGCGGCGCTTTTGCTTACCGACAAGCTCGGGAAGTACCTCGCGCTTGCGCTCACGCATGTGGCAGCAGTCGCGGATCCGCAGGCATTTGTCATCGGAGGCGGCGTAAGCCGTGCCGGCGGAATCCTTTTGAATGCGATTGAAAGACATTATAACGACAATATTCTGAAAGCCCTTCAGGGCAAGAAGTTCCTCCTTGCCGAGCTCGGAAACGACGCCGGAATCTACGGTGCAGCGAGCATGGTGAAGGCGGACTGAACGGAGACGGATTTGGACTGGAAGGAAATCATCAAAACCTATTACCGGCCGGAGCAGGTGCTGTTCGATGAGCCGATGAGCCGTCACACGACGTTCCGGATCGGCGGACCGGCCGAATGCTACGTCGTACCGGACAGCATTGAGCAGATTCAAAAGACGATGTCCCTTGCAAAGGAAGCGGGTGTTCCCTGCCATATCATCGGAAACGGCAGCAACCTTCTCGTTTCAGACGACGGCGTTTTGGGCATTGTAATCCGCATGGAGGAAAATGTGATCGAGAAGGTCGGCGGGACCGACGACGGCCGTGACTGCATCCGCGTTTCGGCGGGCACTTTGTTCTCGTCCTTTGCAAAACAGATGTGCCGCGAGGGCTATGCGGGAATCGAATTCGCGACCGGAATACCCGGAAGCGTCGGCGGCGCGGTCGTGATGAACGCGGGCGCCTACGGCGGCGAGGTGAAGGACGTTCTCAGTTCCGTTTCGGTGCTCACGAAAGACGGAGAGGTGCTTTCCGTCGGCGCGGAGCTTTTGGACCTTTCCTACCGGCACAGCAACATAGACGAGAACGGCTATGTAGTTCTTTCGGCGGAATTTGCCTTAAGAAAGAGCGAAGACCCCGAAGCGGTTTCGGAGAAGGTCGCGGAGCTTTCGGAGAAACGGAAAGAGAAGCAGCCGCTTGAATACCCGAGCGCGGGAAGCACGTTCAAACGCCCGCAGGGCGAAGGGCTGTTCGCGGGCAAGCTGATTGACGACTGCGGGCTGCGCGGTTACCGCGTCGGCGACGCGCAGGTGTCCGAGAAGCATTGCGGTTTTGTGATTAACCGGGGAAATGCGACGGCGGAAGACGTGATGCAGCTGATTTCCGCGGTGCAGCGGACGGTTATGGAGAAATTCGGAATCATGCTGGAACCGGAGGTCCGTTTCCTCGGGTTTTGAGAAAGGGACGGTATGTCATTTTCCGCTGAAGTGAAAAAAGAACTGATCGGAAAGCTCCCTTCGGCGGCGCACTGCCGGAAGGCGGAGCTTTGTGGTTATTTTGCCTATAAAGGGCGGATGCTTTCCGACGGGAGTTTGGAATATGTTACCGAAAATCCGGCGATTGCGAAAAAGGTCTTTACATTTTTGAAAAAGTCATTTAATATGGGATTTGTTGCAGTGACAAGGAAGGCGGAAGGACAGTCGCGGACCGAACATGCCATCCGCGTGCCGGACCCGGACGAGACCGCAGAGCTTCTTTCGGAGCTCGGCCTCGGCACAAGCCTTATACGGGAAGGCGGGCTGACGCTTCTTTCGGAAGCGGTGCTTTCGCAGAGCTGCTGCAAGCGGAGTTTTCTCCGCGTCGCTTTTTGCATGGCCGGAACGATGAACGACCCGACGAAATCGTATCATTTTGAGATTGCGGTTCCCGAGGATTCGCTCGCCCGCGTGCTTGCTTCCCAGATGGAAGCGTTCGGCTGCGCGCCGAAGACGACGGAACGCCGCGGCAATTCCTGCCTGTACTTAAAGGACGGCAACAGCATATCCGATATGCTGAATATTATGGAGGCACACGGATCGCTTCTTCAATACGAGAACGAGCGCTCCATGAGGGACCTCAGGGGGCATGTGAACCGCAAGGTGAACATCGAGGTGTCCAACCTCCGGAAGGCTGCCAAGGCGGCCGAGAAACAGATTCGTGACATTGAATATCTCCGTGACACGGTAGGTTTTGGGAGCCTGCCGCAGGAGTTACAGGATATGGCAAGACTCCGGATTGCACATCCGGAAGCGTCACTTGGGGAATTGGGTGAGATGCTGACACCCCCGCTTGGAAGGTCGGGAGTCAATCACCGTTTGCAGAAACTGTGTAATCTTGCGGAACAAAGGAGGAGCATTATATGATTTCAAAGAACATGACGATCAGCATCCCGAGCGGATTGGAGGCGAGACCGGTTGCGCTTCTCGTGCAGGTTGCGAGCCGCTATGATTCCAGCATCTATGTGGAGTGTGAGAACAAGAAAGTCAACGCGAAGAGCATCATGGGCATGATGAGCCTGGCGATTCCCGCGGGAACGGCGATTACCGTATCGGTGGACGGCCCCGATGAGGAAGCGGCGATGAAGGGGATCGAGGATTTCCTTACCGGCCGGTAGGAGATGAAGTATTCTACATTAGTAGAACATACAGTTTTAACGACAAATGTGAAAACAAACGCTGCGGGTTCCGGCCTGCGGCGTTTTCTTTTTTCACCGAAAAAACCGCTTTTTTATTGGATGAAAATATGATATAATAAATTGAATATCTATGTAGTTGCGGCAGAATTACGCGGAACAGGAGGTCGTCTATGGCATTTACCCATCTGCATGTGCATACGGAATACAGTCTTTTGGACGGCTCCGGAAAGATTAAGGAGATGGTCGCAAGAGCAAAGGAACTCGGCATGACGAGCCTCGCGATTACCGACCACGGCGTCATGTACGGCGCCATCAACTTCTACAAAGCCTGCCGCGATGCGGGAATCCGACCGATTATCGGATGCGAGGTTTATGTGGCGCCGGGCTCCCGGTTTGAGCGCGAGGGTTCGATTACCGACAAGCGGTATTACCACCTTGTGCTTCTTGCCGAGAACGACCTCGGATACCGCAACCTGATGAAGATTGTTTCGAAGGGCTTCACCGAAGGCTATTACTACCGGCCTCGCGTGGACCGCGAGCTGCTGAAGCAGTACCACGAAGGACTGATTGCGCTCTCTGCGTGCCTTGCGGGCGAGGTGGCGACGGCGCTCCGGATCGGCCTTTATGATGAGGCGAAAGACCGTGCGCTTTCGCTTCAGGACATATTCGGCAAGGGCAACTTCTTTCTTGAGCTGCAGGATCACGGCATTCCGGACCAGAAGGCAGTCAACCAGGGGATTTTAAAACTTCATAAAGAGACCGGCATTCCGATGGTCGCGACCAACGATGTGCACTACATCCATGCGGACGACGCATCGGCGCACGACGTGCTCCTATGCATCCAGACGCAGGTGAAGGTCAGTGACGAGAACCGCATGCGCTACGACGGCGGCCAGTATTACCTGAAGTCCGAAGAGGAGATGCGGACGCTCTTTCCGTATGCGGAGGAGGCGCTTGACAACACCGCGAAGATTGCCGAACGCTGCAACGTCGAGATTGAATTCGGAAAGTACAAGCTGCCGCGGTTTGATGTACCCGAAGGCTACACCGCATTTGAATATCTGAAAAAGCTTTGTGAGGAAGGCATCAAAGTCCGTTACCCGGACAACTGGCAGGAGCATACGGACAGGCTTTCGTATGAGCTCGGCGTTATCCGCGACATGGGATTTGTCGATTACTTCCTGATTGTGTGGGATTTTATCCGTTACGCGAAGGACAATGACATTCCGGTAGGTCCCGGGCGAGGCAGCGGCGCAGGCAGCATCGTTGCGTATTCGCTCCGCATCACCGACATCGATCCGATAAGGTACAACCTGATTTTCGAGCGGTTCCTGAATCCGGAACGTGTCACGATGCCCGATATCGATATTGACTTCTGCTATGAAAGACGGCAGGAAGTCATTGACTATGTAAACCGCAAGTACGGTCACGAGCAGGTCGTACAAATTGTGACGTTCGGAACGATGGGCGCGAAGAGCGTCATCCGTGACGTGGCGCGCGCCATGGATATGCCGTATGCCCGCGCGGACGCGGTCGCAAAGATGATTCCGAACGACCTCGACATGACGATCGACAAGGCGCTCTCGATTAACCGTGAGATGGCCGACCTCGTCTCAAGCGACCCGGAGATCGAAGAACTCGTCAACATTTCAAGAAGGCTCGAAGGACTTCCGCGCCATACGTCGATGCATGCGGCGGGCGTCGTTATCTCGAACGCTCCGGTCGACGAATACGTGCCGCTTTCGTGTAACGCGGACGGCGTCGTAACGACGCAGTACACAATGACGACCATCGAGGAACTCGGCCTTTTAAAGATGGATTTCCTCGGCCTTCGTACACTTACCGTGATTAAGAACGCCGAGGATCTGGTGCGCCGCAGAAAACCGGACTTTAAAATGGCGGACATCCCTTACGACGACCCCGGCGTATACGAGCTGATCAGTTCCGGCAAGACCGACGGCATCTTCCAGCTTGAGAGCGGCGGCATGAAGAGTTTCATGAAGGAACTGAAGCCGAAGAATCTCGAGGAAGTCATCGCCGGAATCAGCC
>CAMZEW010000098.1:0-6760 GCA_947305875.1 uncultured Lachnoclostridium sp. | reverse complement strand
GCGCCGTAGATGGAACTGTCGCCGTGCGGATGGTATTTACCCATCGTATCACCGACGATACGCGCGCACTTACGATGCGGCTTGTCCGGACCGTTGTTCAGTTCGTTCATCGCGTGCAGTATACGTCTCTGCACCGGCTTCAAACCGTCCCGCACATCGGGAAGCGCACGAGATGCGATAACCGACATCGCATATTCCACGAAGGATTTTTCCATCGTTTTTTTCAGATCGACGTCGTCAATTTTATCAAAAATATGTTCGTCCATGTTTCGTCCTCAGTTTCGTTATCTTTCGGCCAGCGTCAAATGTCAAGGTTTTCGGCGTACTTCGCATTCTCTTCGATGAAGATCCGGCGAGGTTCCACTTCCTCACCCATCAGCGTCGTGAATGTCAGGTCAAGCTCGCTTAAGCTGTCCTGATCCATATTCACGCGGCGCAGAATCCGGTGCTGCGGGTCCATGGTCGTCTCCCAAAGCTGGGAAGCATCCATCTCACCGAGACCCTTATAGCGCTGAATCTTATTGTTCTGGTCGCGGCCGATTTCCGCAAGAATCGAATTGAGTTCGTCATCGCTGTATGCATACCAGGCTTTGTTTCCGCGCTCCACCTTGTAAAGCGGCGGCATCGCCAGATAAACATATCCCTGTTTGATCAGCTCCGGCATGAACCGGTACAGGAACGTAAGGAGCAGCGTGCTGATATGCGCGCCGTCCACATCGGCATCGGTCATGATGATGATCTTATGGTAACGGAGCTTCTCTATGTTGAAATCCTCGTGGATTCCCGTTCCGAATGCGGTAATCATGGCGCGGATTTCGTTGTTCTCCAAAATCCGGTCGAGTCTTGCCTTTTCCACATTCAGAATCTTACCGCGGAGCGGAAGAATCGCCTGCGTCGCGCGGACGCGCGCGGATTTCGCGGAACCGCCTGCGGAATCTCCCTCTACGATGAAGATTTCACATTTGGCGGGATCCTTCTCCGAACAGTCGGCAAGCTTGCCGGGAAGGCTCTGGCTTTCAAGCGGGGACTTCCGGCGGGTCAGGTCTCTTGCCTTTCTTGCGGCGTCGCGGGCACGCTGCGAAAGCACCGACTTCTCGACGATAATCTTCGCAACTGCGGGATTCTGCTCCAGATAGTAGGTGAGCTGCTTGCTGACGACGTTGTCAACGGCACTCCTCGCCTCGCTGTTTCCGAGCTTCTGTTTCGTCTGGCCCTCGAACTGCGGTTCCGGAAGCTTGACGCTGATGATTGCGGTCAGTCCTTCACGGATATCCTCGCCGTCGAGCGCGGGCTCGTTGTCCTTAATCAGCTTGTTGGCGCGCGCATAGGAGTTGACGGTCTTCGTCAAAGCATTCCGGAAACCGATCAGATGCATGCCGCCTTCGGGCGTCGTAATGTTGTTTACGAAGCTGTAGCAGTTATCGTTGTAGGCGTCGTTGTGCTGCATCGCAACCTCAACGGTCACGTCGCCGACCGCGCCCTCGCAATAGATAATATCGTCATACAGGGCATTGTTGCCCTTGTTCAGATACTGCACGTATTCTTTGATTCCGCCCTCGTAATGGAACACCTTCGTCACGGGGTTCTCTTCGCGGAGGTCGGTAAGCGTAATCTTCAGACCCTTCGTCAGGAACGCCATCTCGCGAAGACGCTGCTTAAGCGTTCTTGCGTCAAATGTGATGTCGTCGAAGATCGTAGCGTCCGGATAGAACGTTACCGTCGAACCGGTATCGTCGGCATCGCCGATAATCTTCAGATCGGTAACCGCTTTGCCGCGCTCATAACGCTGCATATACTGGTGTCCGTCTCTTCGGATAATAACCTCAAGCCACTCGGAAAGCGCATTCACAACCGAAGCGCCTACGCCGTGAAGTCCGCCGGATACTTTGTATCCTCCGCCGCCGAATTTTCCGCCGGCATGCAGAATCGTAAATACGACCTCAACCGTGGAGATTCCCTTCTTCTCGTTGATTTCGACGGGAATGCCGCGGCCGTTGTCCTTTACGGTAACGGAGCCGTTCTCGTTGATGCTTACGTTAATCTCGGTACAGACGCCCGCCAGCGCTTCATCCACCGCGTTATCCACAATTTCATAAACAAGGTGGTGAAGTCCGCGCTCCGATGTACTTCCGATGTACATGCCGGGGCGCCGGCGAACCGCTTCCAGTCCCTCTAATATCTGGATCTGTTCCGCGCCGTACTCCTGATTCTGATTCTGATCCATACGAACCTCCAAAATGAATTTCCATCCCACATTTCTAAGGGAGAATTATACCAAAGTAACCTGATTTCCGCTTACGCGGTATATTGTATTGCCTTCCGGCCGGCATGCGACAAATTCTTCCATGCCGGTACAGGTGACAATTGTCTGCACATCCTTCATCTCGTTTAACAGCTGCAGCTGCCGTCCGCGGTCCAGTTCGGAAAGCACGTCATCGAGAAGAAGAATCGGCGTATCGTGAATCGTTCTCTTGGCGAGTTCGATTTCCGCAAGCTTCAAGGAAAGCGCCGCCGTCCGCTGTTGCCCCTGGGACCCGTATGTGCGGACATTGTTGCCGTTAATGAAGAGCGCCAGGTCGTCGCGATGCGGTCCCGCAGAAGTGAACCGAAGCGCTGCGTCCCTTTCGAGATTCAACGCCAGAGCCTTCGCAAATCCTTCTTCGGTGCAGTTCGGCTCATACGAAACGCGGAGTTTTTCTTTTCCTTCCGTAAGGATTCCGTGTTTCTCCTCCACAATCGGCTGCAGCTCTTCAATCAGCTTTCGCCTCGCCCGGATCAGATACGTTCCGAAGCGGACCAGCTGCGAATCCCACACATCAATTGTCCCGGACAGGGAAGGATTCGACGCAATCTGCTTTAACAAATCATTCCGCTGCAGAAGCGTCCGGTTATAATCCGCAAGGTTGCTGCAATAGATTTTATCCGTCTGGCAGAGTTCCAAATCCAAAAACCGCCGCCGTTCTTCCGGTCCGTTCTTCATCATCGAAAGATCGTCCGGACTGAATGAAATCGCATGCAGAAGACCAAGAAGCTCCGCACTCCTTCGAATCGGAATGCCGTCTACCGCAAGCCCTTTTTTCTTACTCTTCTTCAGATGGATGTCAATCTTATGGGGCATCTCCTGCCGTTCCGTGAACGCGCAGATGTGCGCTTCCTCCTGTCCAAACCGGATCATCTCGCGGTCTTTGCTTCCGCGGATGGATTTCGTCGTCGCCGCAAGGAAGATTGCCTCCAGCAGATTCGTCTTCCCCTGAGCGTTGTCACCGTACAGTAGATTTACTCCGTCGGAAAATGTTACGGATACCCCTTCATAATTCCGAAAATTACTCAGTTGCAGTTTCTTGATTTTCATGAAACATCCTAGAGCGGTTTCTTCGCGGAAATCTTAAAGGACTGTCTGCCGTATTCCACAACATCCCCGTCGTAAAGTTTCCGGCCGCGTCTTGTATCCGCTGCGCCGTTCACTTTCACCGAACCTTCCGCAATCATCTCTTTGGCATCCACGCCGCTTTCCGCAATGCCGGCAAGTTTCAACGCCTGCCCGAGTTTGATAAATTCATCCCGAATCGTAACGGTTTCCATAATCTTACCTTCCTACAAAGTTAACGGGAAGAATCAGATAGATGTAGCTGTCTTCCGCATCCCGAAGGAAGCAAGGCTGCTTCGCAGTCGTAAGATACAGGGTAATATCCTCTTCTTCGATTGCGCGAAGCGCATCCATCAAAAACTTCGGATTAAAACCGATTGTCAGATCATTGCCTTCCTTGATTGCAGAAATGTCTTCATCCATGGTTCCGATGGAACTGTTCATGTTAAAAGACATCAAGCCGTCTCGGATATCGATGATTACCGGCCTCTTCTCGAATTCTTTCACAAGAAGAATTGCTCTGTCGATACAATCCGTGAAATCTTTCTTATTCACGACAACCTTCGTCGTATAGGAAGAATTGATCATCGGATTGACGTTATAATACTTTCCTTCAATCAGGCGGGACACAACGACAGTTGTTCCGAACTCGAAGATAACCTGTCTGTCCATAAAGCAGATGGCTACTTCATCGTCAATGTTGCCGCTCATAATCTTGCTGATTTCATTGAGTGTCTTACCCGGGATGATTACCTGGCATTTGTCGGCAGACTGCGCACGGAGTTCAATGTTCCGAATGGCAATCCGGTGTCCGTCCAGAGCGGTGATGCGAAGCTTATCGCCTTCCACCTCGAAACTCTCACCGGTCATGATTACGTTATGCTCATTCGCGGAGATTGCGAAGATGGTCTTTGAAATCATCTCTTTCAAAGTATACTGCGACATCTTCACGACGTTCGTCTTCTCATAATCCGGAAGCGGCGGAAAATCCTCTCCGCTCGTCCCGGAAATGCGGAATTTTGCTTTGCCGCAGGTTATCGTCATAATCAGATTCTCATCGGTTTCCAGAAAGACGATATCCTCGGGAAGCTTTCTCACTATATCCGAGAAGATTCTCGCGTTGATGGCAATCTTGCCGGGCGTGTCCACACGGCAGGAAAGCTTCGTTTCGATTCCGATTTCCATATCGTTGGTCGTAATCACAAGCTGCTCCGAAGCCGCATTTAAAAGAAAGCATTCCAAAACCGGATAAGAAGTTTTGGAAGGAACCGCCCGAAGGGCAATGTTCAAAGAATTCATAAGTTCGGATTGGTTACAGATGACTTTCATAATTTCTCCTTCCGCCGCTGGCGATTTCATGATGATTAAGGAAATAAAAACATTCGTATTATTATAGCCGGTGGAAATGTGGATAAGTCCTACAGAGCCTTACCGGACATGGTTTTCGGAGTTTGATAGTTTCGTTACTTCGGATTGGATGAAAAAGAGGAAAATGTGAATAAATATCGGCTCAAGGATAAGAATACATGAAACAAAAAGTTATCCGATACTTATCAAACATTTATCCGACGGGTTATCCACAGGTTATTCGATATTAATCTTCTTCTTTAAAACTTCGATTGCGGAAGCAACGGAAGGATCGTTATCGATATCCTCCTGGACTTTGCCGTATGCATAATGGACGGTGGAATGATCTCTTCCGCCGATTGCCTTACCGATTTCATCAAATGAAAGCGTTGTGAACTCTCTGCACAGGTACATGGCAATCTGTCTCGGATATGCAATGTTCCGGCTCTTGTTCTTTGAGAAAATCTGATCGGAAGTAATTCCGTACTGCTCTGCGACAACTTCGATGATGAAAGGAAGGGTTACCGTCTTCTTCATCTCCGGGGAAATATAATCCTTCAACGCTTCCTCGGCAAGTTCCATCGTGATCTTACGGTTCTGAAGTCTTCCGAGAGCGACAACTTTCGTTAAAGCGCCTTCGAGTTCCCGAATGTTGGAACGGATGTTGTCCGCAATATAAACGATGATTTCGTTATCGATGGTCAGATGGTTCTGTTCAGCCTTCTTACGAAGAATTGCCATTCTTGTTTCAAAGACCGGCGGCTGCACGTCGACGGTGAAGCCCCATTCGAGTCTGGAACGAAGACGTTCGTCGAGAATCTGCAGGTTCTTCGGGTGTTTATCCGAAGAAATAATGACCTGACGGCCTGAGTCGCGCATCTCATTGAAGGTATGGAAAAACTCTTCCTGGGTTCTTTCCTTATTTATAATGAACTGTATATCGTCAATCAGGAGCACATCGTTGCTTCTGTATTTCTTCCGAAACTCTTCTAAGGAGTTAGCACTGGACGATCCGCTCCGGATTGCGTTAACCAGTTCGTTGGTAAACGTTTCACTCGTGATATATAAAACTTTCAGTTCCGGACTGTGTTCCATGATGTAGTTTGCGATGGAATACATCAGGTGCGTTTTTCCGAGTCCGGGACCGCCGTAGATGTAAAGCGGATTATAGAAAACCTCGCCGGGCTGTTCGGCAACCGCAAGCGCCGCGGCATGCGCGTTGTTATTGTTATCGCCGACAACGAATGAATCAAATGTATAAAGCGGATTCAGCAGACGTGAGAAACCGGACGAAAGAGAACGTTCTTTATGTTTCCGGTCATCCTCCTGCTTCTGAATCTGCGTCTTCGAAACAAATTCGACCTCAAAATCCTCATAGATGACTTCTTCAATCGCCGTCTTAAAGAAAAATCCGTAACGGTTCCGGATAAAAGCAAGGCCGTTCGGATGAACAACGGTATCATCTACCAGAAGCGTAACGATATTGTCCTCGAGATCATATATCTTAAGAGGCTGCAGCCACGTCCGGTAGGAAACGTCGGAAATATTGTAGTTGTTTTTCATGTATTCGAGGATGTCACCCCAACGGTCCTCGAGCATCTGTTTGGTATACATAAGGGCCTCCGGAATGAGCTTATTCGTTTCGGAAAATGCCAAAACTTTCCATGGTCACAATAACACTTATATTATAATATAAGTGAGGAAAATTTACAAGTGCTTTTCGGCAGTATGGAACAAATCCTTTTTATATGTATAAGACGCGTTAAATCCCGCAAATTTGCATTTTTCGGTAAAAAAGAACCATTTTTTACCTTGTGACGTGTTTCCCGCGAAATTATGAAAGATTTTTCACATTTTCCGCGCGCTCATTTTTATGATTGACTTTTGAAACCTCTTTCACTATAATAGAGAATGCAATTTTATCGAGTTCGGAAAGGAGGACTTATCCCATGAAGATGACATTTCAGCCGAAGAAGAAAAGCCATGCGCGCGTTCACGGTTTCCGTCAGAGAATGCTTACAGCAAACGGAAGAAAGGTTTTGTCTG
>CAMZEW010000097.1:0-7087 GCA_947305875.1 uncultured Lachnoclostridium sp. | reverse complement strand
AAGACAACAAGTAACAATGCGATGATGGCCATCCTCACATTTGAGGATATGGTCGGAACCGTTGAAGTTCTCGTGTTCCCGAAAGACTACGAGCGGCTCCGCAATCAGCTGAATGTGGATGAGAAGATGTTCATCAAGGGACGCGTCTCCGTTGAGGAGGATAAGCCTGCGAAGATTCTTTTACAGGATGTCCGGGCATTTTCCGACATCCCCGCCGACATCTACATCCGTTATGAGTCGACGGCCGAATTCGAAGCGGACCGCGAAGGGCTTGAGAAACTTTTACAGGAGAGCGACGGGACGTCCCGCGTGGTTGCTTACATCAAGCCGGAGAAACGCATGTACAACATGCCGTTAAGCCTGACGGTTTCTTGTGACAAGGAGTTTCTCGACCGCTTAAAGGAGCGTTACGGTGCGGAAAATGTGGCACTGAAGTATAAGGACTTTTCATTTTCGAGGTATTAACTATGGCATTTTTAAAGGGTAAACGGACGGATATCAAACAGATTGCGGTACTGACGAGCGGAGGCGACGCGCCGGGCATGAACGCGGCAATCCGCGGCGTTGTCCGTACGGCGGTTGTAAACGGTCTTAAGGTAAAGGGAATAAGGCGCGGCTACACCGGTCTTTTGGAGGAAGATTTCCTTGATATGGACGCGCGGAGCACGTCCGATATCATTCAGCGCGGCGGCACGATTCTTTATACCGCAAGATGTGCAGAGATGATGACGGAAGAGGGCGTACAGAAAGCTGCCGAAATTATCCGTAAGAATAATATCGACGGGCTTGTGGTCATCGGCGGCGACGGTTCCTACCGGGGAGCGAGAGAACTTGCAAGTCACGGCGTCAACGTGGTAGGCGTTCCCGGGACCATCGATCTCGACATCGCCTGCACCGATTATTCCATCGGGTTTGATACCGCTTTGAATACCGCCATGGAATGTATTGACCGCGTGCGCGACACGTCGGCGTCCCATGAGCGCTGCAGCATCATTGAGGTTATGGGCCGGAAAGCCGGGCATATCGCGCTCTGGTGCGGTATCGCGAACGGCGCCGAGGAAATTCTCGTGCCCGAGCGTTATGACTACGAGGAACAGGCGATTATCGACCGGATTGCGAGAAGAAAGAAGCTCGGCAAGAAGCTGCATATCATTATCAATGCGGAAGGCATCGGCGATTCGAACGGTATGGCAAAGCGCATCGAAGAGGCGACCGGACTCGAGACGAGAGCCACGATTATCGGTTACATCCAGCGCGGCGGAAGCCCGACCTGCAGAGACCGCGTATTCGCCTCGGTAATGGGCTCGAAGGCAGTGGATATCCTGGTGAGCGGCGGAACAAACCGCGTGGTGTGCTACCGCGAAGGGCAGTTTACCGATATGGACATCTTTGAGGCGCTTGAGATGCAGAAGGATCTGGACAATTCCCTCTGGGAGATTTCCAGAAAGCTCTGCCGATAGAGGAGAAACCCGGATATGTATCATCCGAAGAATTTCAAACAGAACCGGAACGTCCCGATCCCGGAAGGCCTTCTGAACGGACAGTCGCTCGGAAACCTTGCGCCGATGCGTTTCGGAGGCACGACGGTCGACGACGCCGGATGCGGCCCGCTGGCGGTTTACAATGCCATGCAGTACCTCGGAAAGCCGATTACGCTTGCCGAGGTTCTTCGGGAACTGGAGATTTATGCGGCGCCGATCGGGGGAAGATTCGGCACGTCCGGCATATTGATGACGATTTTCTTTCTCAGGCATCACATTAAATTTCGTTATATAAGACGCATAAAGAAGATTGACCAAAGCCGTGCCGGTGTGTTATTGTACTGGACAAAGCGTCCGGTTTTCTCGGGCGGACATTACGTCTTCTACAAGAAGGAAGAAGACGGCAGAATTGCGGTTTACAATCGTTTCAGCAACAGCGGGGAGATTCACTACTACCGCTCAATCGGGGAGACAATCCCTCAGAAACGGATATGTATGGTGTTTGCACTGAAAAAATAAACTGGTGGGGAAGAAAAGGAGACAGAATGAACGAAACAGAAGAAGTAAAGAAAGAACAGAAAGGCGGTGCAAACCGTAGCAAGACTTTCGTCAGGACGTATCAGGTCGCATTAATCGGAATCCTTTCCGCAATAGCGTGCGTGCTGATGATTCTGGAATTCCCGCTGACATTTATCGCCCCGGATTTCTACAAATTCGATTTCAGTGATTTCCCGGCAATTATCGGCGCATTTGCGCTCGGTCCGATTCCCGGTGTGATCATTGAGGGACTTAAGAATCTTCTGAAGATTTTAGTAAAGGGAAGCGGCTCAGGTTTCATCGGCGAAGCGGCCAATTTTTCGATGGGCGCCTTCTTTGTCCTTCCGGCATCCCTTGTATATTATTTCAAGAAGACCAAGAAACGCGCAGTCATCGGTCTTGTGATTTCCACTGTCGTCTGTGTGGTCGCCGGTTCGCTTCTGAATGCGTTTATTCTCCTCCCTGCTTACAGTGAGTTCTACGGGGCTCCGATTGAAGCGTTCATTGCGGCGGGCACGAAGGTTCACAGTATTATTACCGACCTTCCCACATTTGTCATTTTCGCGGTTGCACCGTTTAACCTTTTGAAGTACTCCGTAATTTCGGTTCTTACGATTCTGATTTATAAGAGCATCAGCCGCGTTTTGAAAAATCCTATGGAGAGAGCGTAATGGAGTCCAATTCTGTCGACAACCGGGAAGAGTTCTTGCATGAAGAGGGCGAAGTGCATCTTGCCGGACCGATGCGCTTTCAGGACCTGTTCGCCTTTCGGCTCAGGTATTCGTTCTTCGGGCTGAACGGGCTTGCGTACTGGATTCTGACAGCGCTCGTGCTTGTATGCCTTGTCGGATACTGGGACCGTTACGAAACACAGTCGAAGGTGCTTCTGTTTGTGATTCTCGGGATTCTTCTGATCTATATCCCGGGCGGTTCCGCGCTTCGGACTCTTTCGTATACTGCGCAGATGAAGGCGAACGGCATTGTCATGGAATACTTCGTTAATTCGAACGGCATTCAGATTATTCAGAAGCAGGAAAGCCCTGCAATCATGCCGCCTTCGGATGCCGAACCCAAAGAGCAGTCGGAGATTATCCGCTGGGAGATGATCCGGAAAGTCACGGAGACGCGCAAACGCTTCTTCCTTTATGTCCTTAAAAACTCGGCATTTGTCTTCGCGAAAGACCAGCTCGGCGGGCAGACCGATGCGCTCAGGCGGTTTATTGAGGAAGGCCGTGCGAAGGCCTCTTCGGAGGTGCGCGATGGAGTTTGAGACTTACTCGGCGGAGGAAACGTTCCGCCTCGGCGAGATGACCGGCGGCAAGCTTAAGCCGGGAACAATTGTGTGCCTGAACGGTGACCTCGGCGTCGGAAAAACCGTATTTGTTAAGGGTGTTGCGAAGGGGCTCGGCATTAAGGAGCCGGTCGTAAGCCCGACGTTTACGATTCTTCAGGAATACAAAGAAGGCAGCATTCCGCTGTACCATTTCGACGTATACCGGATTGAGGACCCCGAAGAGATGTACGAAATCGGATTTGACGATTATCTGTACGGCGACGGCGTGTGCCTGATTGAGTGGGCAAAGCGCGTCACGGAGCTGATTCCCGACGGAGCGCTTCGGATTACTATCGCGAAGGACCCGGAGAAGGGGCTTTCTTACCGGAAGATTACCATTGAGTAGGAAGAGATTATGAAGATTCTTGCAATCGACAGCTCGGGGCAGGTTGCTTCGGTCGCCGTTGTGACGGAAGACGCCGTGCTCGGCTCGTATTCGGTGAATTACAAAAAGACGCATTCGCAGACGCTTCTTCCGATGGTCGAAGAGGTCATGAAGATGACCGAAACCGAAGGGGCGGATTTCGACGCGATTGCGGTCACGAACGGACCGGGTTCTTATACGGGACTCCGCATAGGTTCCTCGACCGCGAAGGGTCTTGCGATGGTCTGGAATAAGCCGGTAGTACCGGTTCCGACCGTAGACGCGCTCGCGGCCAATCTTGCCGGGCGCGCGGGAATCATCTGTCCGATTATGGACGCGCGGCGCGGACAGGTTTATACGGGACTGTACCGTTTCGACGGCAACCGCCTTGTAACGGTGAAGCCGCAGGTGTGCACGCTGCTGTCGGATGTGATAGATGAGATGAATGCAATCGGGGAGACCGTCACATTTCTCGGAGACGGAGTGCCGGTGCACAAGAATACGATTGCTGAACTGGCGGAGGTGCCGTTCACGTTCGCGCCGATGCACCTTTCGATGCAGAACGCGGCAGCGCTCGGATGGCTCGCAACGGAGTATTTCCGCGAGGGCAGGACGGTGACCGCGGCGGAACTGGTGCCCGAATACTTACGGCAGTCCCAGGCCGAGCGGGAACGGGAGGAGAGACTTGAACATCATACCGTTATGTGAGGAGTGGCTTTCGAAGGTCGTCGAGCTCGAACGCAGCAGTTTTTCAAAGCCGTGGACCGAGCAGTCGTTCCGGGACGTCATGGCAGACCCGCTTTTTTCCTTCCGGCTTGCCGTTGAAGGCGATTCACTGCTTGGATACGGCGGCGTTTATTATGCAGGCGATGAGGCAAATGTGACCGACATCGCCGTAGCAAAGGAACACCGCGGACGCGGCATCGGAACGGCGCTTGTTAGAGACATTCTTAATGAAGCGAAAGAGCGCGGGGCGGAGCGTGCCTTCCTTGAGGTACGCGTCGGAAACGCGCCCGCAATCCATATCTATGAAAAATGCGGCTTCGTCCGGAAGGGCGTCCGCAGAAACTTTTACACGGACCCGGCGGAAGACGGTTACGTGTATGCCTGTCAAGTGACGAAAGAATGATCCGGAGGTTACTATGCTGGATGTCTGTTTGCTCGGAACCGGAGGAATGATGCCCCTGCCGGGGCGTTTTCTGACTTCGTGTCTGACGCGTTTCAACGGAAGCAGTCTGCTGATTGACTGCGGGGAAGGTACGCAGGTGGCGCTTCGAAAGAAGGGCTTCAGCTGTCATGACATCGATGTCATTGCCTTTACCCATTATCACGGTGATCACATCAGCGGTCTTCCGGGACTTCTGCTTTCCATCGGCAACTCAGAGCGGACCGAGCCGGTTACGTTGGTCGGACCGCCCGGACTGGAGACCGTCGTGAACGCGCTTCGGATTATTGCGCCGGAACTTCCTTTCCCGCTTAAGTTTATCGAACTGACGACGCCGAAGCAGCAGATTGAGATCAACGGCTACCGTCTTGAGGCGTTCAAGGCCCGCCATAACGTGACCTGTTACGGTTATTCGCAGGTGATTCTCCGGGCCGGCAAGTTCGACCCGCAGAAGGCCAAGAAGAACAACGTTCCGATGTGTTGCTGGAGCAAGCTTCAGAAGGGACAGACGGTTGAGTATGAGGGAAAGACTTATACACAGGATATGATTCTCGGACCCGAGCGGAAAGGCCTTAAGCTGACCTATTGCACTGACTCGCGGCCGACCAAGCTGGTCACCGAGAGCGCAGGCGGATCCGATCTGTTCATCTGCGAGGGCATGTACGGCGAGAAGGGCTCCGAAGCGAAGGCAAAAGAGCACAGCCATATGACATTTGCCGAGGCGGCGAAGATTGCGAAGGAAGCGGAGGTCAAAGAACTCTGGCTCACGCATTACAGCCCGGCGCTTGTGCGTCCCGAGGATTTCGAGGAGAACGCACGCGAGATTTTTCCGAACTCGCATGTGTGCAGGGACGGAAGAACAGTCACTTTATTATTTGAAAATGAGGAGTAACCGCTTTGGCGGATTCGGTTATGAAAGGTACCTGTATTCTGGCAATCGAGTCTTCGTGTGACGAGACGGCAGCAGCGGTCGTAAGAAACGGCCGCGAGGTGCTTTCGAATGTGATTTCGTCGCAGATTGCGCTTCATACGCTGTACGGAGGCGTAGTTCCGGAGATTGCATCGAGAAAGCATATCGAAAAGGTGATTCCGGTCGTGACGGAAGCGCTTTCGGGCGCGAAGATGACAATCGACGACGTCGACGCGGTCGCGGTAACGTACGGACCGGGGCTCGTCGGATGCCTTCTGGTCGGTGTCGGAACGGCCAAAGCCATGGCATTTGCCGCGAAGAAACCGCTCATCGGCGTGCATCATATTGAGGGACATGTGGCAGCCAATTACATCTGCCATCCCGACCTCGAGCCGCCGTTTCTCTGCCTGATCGTATCGGGCGGACATACGCACATCGCGGTTGTGGAGGACTACCGGACGTACCGCATCATCGGGCGGACGCATGATGATGCCGCAGGTGAGGCGTTCGACAAGATTGCGCGGGCCATCGGGCTCGGATATCCCGGCGGGCCGAAATTGGATAAACTTGCGAAGGAGGGCAATCCCGATGCGATTGCGTTCCCGCGGGCGCACATTGAAGACTGTCCGTACGATTTCAGCTTCAGCGGCGTGAAGTCGGCGGTGTTAAACTACCTGAACATTGAAAAGATGAAAGCAAGGGACTGCGCCGCCAAGGGCGAGACTTATGTGCGGCACGGCGTGCCGACGGGCGGCGACGCGGAAGGTACCGAGTTCTGTCCGGACGTATTCTCAGACGGACTTACGAAGGCGGACCTTGCGGCATCGTTTCAGGAAGCGATTGTCGACGTTTTGGTTACGCGGACGGTTGCCGCGGCCGACGCGCTCGGCATGGACAGGATTGCAATCGCCGGAGGCGTTGCCTGCAACAGCGCGCTTCGTGCAAAGATGCTTACGGTCGGCGAAGCAGCCGGCAAGAAGGTGTACTATCCGGATCCGATCTTCTGCACCGACAATGCGGCGATGATCGGTTCGGCGGCATATTATGAGTACCTGGCGGGGCATACCGCGGACCTTACGCTGAATGCCGTTCCGAATTTGAAGCTCGGCGAGCAGGCATAAAGTTTTTATTGACAGAATTTCCGTGTGGTGTTAATATGATTAGCGTCGCTGATGCGTTCGGTATCGGTGCAAGGAGCATGAGATCGTTCAGGAACTGTCTTGGAGAGGTATCGAAGTGGCTATAACGAGGCGGTCTTGAAAACCGTTTGTCCGAAAGGGCGCATGGGTTCGAATCC
>CAMZEW010000096.1:0-7108 GCA_947305875.1 uncultured Lachnoclostridium sp. | reverse complement strand
GAGATCAACGTCCGTGACTTTATTCAGAACAACTACACACCTTATGAAGGAGACGCCTCCTTCCTTGCGGGCGCTACCGACCGTACAAAGGAACTGATGGGAAAGCTCTCCCATCTCTTCGACCTTGAGCAGCAGTTCGGCGGCGTTCTCGATATCGACACGCAGCACGTTACCTCGCTTTTAAACTATAAGCCCGGTTATCTCGACAAGGAAAAAGAGCTGATTGTCGGGCTTCAGACCGACCGGCCCCTGCGCCGCGGCGTAAACCCGTTCGGAGGCCTCAACATGACAAGAAAGGCCTGCCAGGCTTACGGCTACGAACTCTCCGAGAAGGTTGAACAGGAGTTCCTGTACCGTACCACCCATAACGACGGCGTATTCCGCGTATACAGCGACGAAATCCGCAAAGCCCGCCACGTCGGCATCATTACCGGTCTTCCGGATGCCTACGGCCGCGGACGTATTATCGGTGACTACCGCCGCGTGGCATTGTACGGCGTGGATCGTCTGATTGCCGAGAAGACCAAAGACAAAGCAAACCTTGCGGCTACCCAGCCGATGGATGCGGAGACAATCCGCCGCCTTGAGGAACTGTATCAGCAGATCAACTTCCTCGGCAAATTAAAGGACATGGCGCTCCTCTACGGCATCGATATCAGTAAGCCCGCAACGAACTCCAAAGAAGCCATCCAGTGGCTGTACTTCGGTTATCTCGGCGCAATCAAGGAGCAGAACGGCGCGGCGATGAGCCTCGGCCGTACTTCCACTTTCCTTGACATTTATTTCGAGCGCGACCTTCAAAACGGCGTATATACCGAAAGCGAGCTTCAGGAATTCCTCGATGATTTCGTAATGAAGCTCCGTATGGCAAGACATCTCCGTACGCCTGAGTACAACGAACTGTTCGCCGGCGATCCGATGTGGATTACCGAGTCGGTCGGCGGCATGGGCGAGGACGGACGCACGCTCGTTACGAAGAACTCGTTCCGTATCCTCAATACACTCTACACGTTGGGGCCTTCCGCTGAGCCGAACCTGACGGTTCTCTGGTCGAAGGATCTGCCGGATAACTTCAAGCATTTTGCGGCCAAGGTATCGTGCGATACCGACGCAATCCAATATGAAAACGACGACCTGATGCGCCCCATCTACGGCGACGACTACGGCATCGCCTGCTGCGTATCCGCAATGCGTCTCGGCAAGGACATGCAGTTCTTCGGTGCAAGAGCGAACCTCGCGAAGCTCCTTCTGATGAGCTTAAACGGCGGCCGCGACGAGCGCTACAACCTGCAGGTCGGCCCGGAGATGCCGGTCTACGACGGCGAATACCTCGATTACGACAAGGTAATGGAGCGCATGGGCATCTACCGCGAGTGGCTCGCAAAAACCTATGTCACCGCGATGAACATGATTCATTACATGCATGATAAATACGCCTATGAGAAGACGCAGATGGCACTGCATGACACCGATGTGCACCGCTACATGGCATTTGGCGTTGCAGGCCTTTCGGTTCTGGCCGATTCCCTCTCCGCCATCAAGTACGCAAAGGTAAAGCCGATCCGCGACGCGGAGACCGGTCTCATCAAGGATTTCGAGACCGTCGGCGAGTTCCCGTGTTACGGTAATGACGACGACCGCGTTGATTTGCTTGCGAAGGAGCAGACCGAGCTCTTCCTTGCGGCACTGAAGCGCACGCCGACCTACCGGAACGCCGAGCACACGCTCTCGATTCTGACCATTACGTCAAATGTGATGTACGGCAAGAAGACCGGCAACACGCCTGACGGACGACGCGCCGGCGAGCCTTTCGCACCGGGGGCAAATCCGATGCACGGCCGTGATAAGAGCGGCGCTCTCGCATCGCTCAACTCGGTTGCAAAGCTCTCCTATAAGACCTGTAAGGACGGCATCAGCAATACGTTCTCGATTATCCCGCAGGCGCTCGGCCACAGCGACGAGGAGCGCTACGATAACCTGATTAACATTCTTGACGGTTACTTCGCGCAGAACGCGCATCACCTGAACGTGAACGTATTGAACCGTGAGACGCTGATTGACGCGATGAATCATCCGGAGAAGTATCCTACGCTCACAATCCGTGTATCGGGCTACGCCGTAACCTTCAATAAGCTTACGCTTGAGCAGAAGAAGGAAGTTATCTCAAGAACGTTCCACGAGGCAGTATGACATTTGTTTGAACCCACACCGGGCGGGGCCGAATCGCCCCGCCCGGTTTCTTTCGGAGGCATTATGACGGACGAAGTCATCAAAGGACTCATTCATTCGTTTCAGTCCCTCGGCGCCGTAGACGGCCCGGGGCTTCGTTTCGTTGTGTTTTTACAGGGCTGCCCGCTCCGCTGCATGTACTGCCATAACCCGGACACCTGGAACGGAACCGGCGGCACCGGGTATACGGTTGATGAAGTCGTTTCGAAGATACTCCGCTATCGCACCTACTTCGGAAAGGACGGCGGCGTGACCGTCTCCGGCGGTGAAGCGCTTTTACAGGCGAAGTTCGTCACCGAACTCTTCCGCGCACTGAAAACGGAAGGAATTCATACGTGCCTTGATACGTCAGGGCTTACGCGGGCAGGGAGCGCTAACGCGGGAGCAGTGGCATTTGCCGAAACGGACTGCCGGATCCGGGACCTTCTCTCCGTCACCGATCTTGTCATCTGCGACATTAAGTTCACAAAAGAAGAAGACTACCTCTCGCACACGAAAGGCAGTCTTTCATCGGTTCTTCATTTTCTATCTCTCACACAAACTGCGGGCGTTCCTTTGTGGGTGCGCCATGTCGTCGTTCCGGGCTTTACCGATTCCGGGGAGGAAGTCCGCGCAATGGTTGCCCTTGCGCGGCAATATGACAATCTCCGTAAGATTGAACTGCTCCCCTTCCGGAAGCTCTGCGTCACGAAATACGAGCAGCTCGGCATTCCGTTTCCGTGTGCCGATATCCCGGAATGCAGCGAGGCAGCAATTACGCGTCTTACGGAGTTAATCCCCGTGCGTCTTCGATAGCGTCTCTTAATAGAACAATCCCCCGATATGGATTTTGTACACGCGGATATCCCCGAAATCCGCTGCTTTAAAAGCATGCGAATAGACCGCGAGAAGAATCCATAACATCGCGACGGCAATCAGAGCACAGGTAAGCGGTATGGCAAGGCAGCGTATATGCAGCTCCGAGCGGTTTCTAAGCCGCTTCATCAGATAGATGCTTTTGCTCGGTTTATAAAACGACGCATAATTCAAAAATGCAATCAGAAAGCACCACGTCATGATGATCGGGAACGTTACGAAACACCCTTCCAGATAATCGTTGATATCGGCTACCCACGGCTTTATGCCATATACAATTCCGTCTCCCGTCGGTAATCTCCTGTAGAAGTCTTCATATCCCAATTTGGCCCTTGACAGATTCGTAAGAAATAGGCGGCTTAACAGGAACATAAGCACAAGCAGCAAGACACTGATTCCGATTTCGAGGAGGGCAGACATCCCCGGCGGGACAATTTTATCAGATAATCTGTTTTTCTTTTTCTCATCCATGGTATCTCCTCTTCTCCGCTTAACGGCTCCAGCGAATGTTTAATCTTTCCATACTGCCGATGTATGTGGAATCAATCAGTTCAAACCACATGGAATGTTCGAAGGATCCGTGATACAGAAGGCCTTCTTCAGAGAATACGGCGACCTGAACCGTGTAGTAATCCGTGTACGCGGTTGCAAGCTTCTCTCCGTCAAATGCCAAAGCCATCGGATAATACGCATCGTTGTACGGCGTTTCCATAAGAATCCCCATGCGGCCATCGGCATTTCTTCCGAGAACGAACAATCTGTCATCTTCGCTTCTCCCGGAATGATTCCAAACCGCAACATATTCCTCAAACGGGAAAACCGACTCGTTAAAATCGCTGTCATAAAGCCGGTTATCCCTGCCGAGCGATACGTCCGCATAGACTTCCGCGGTCTCCGCGTCGATAATGCGCGCAAAGTATTCCCCGTCCCGGATATAAACCACATATAAGGTCTTTCCGTCAAGGCTCATGCCGAGCTTCCGGACCTCGATATCCGTATCAAGCGGGCTGAACAGGCGAAGCCCTTCCGGCTGTATATAGGACAGTCCGCCGCCGTTTTCTTCAATCGAAACGTAAGGAAGGATATAGATTCCGTAGCCTCCCGGAATCTGCGACGTGTCCACCGGCTGACCGTTCTCCGCAAGTGCGCAAAATGTGACGAACAGGTTCCGGTCATTGTTCGTATTTATGAATCTCGGAACAAAATGCTCC
The DNA here is from genome assembly GCA_947305875.1 of uncultured Lachnoclostridium sp. GTDB lineage: Bacteria > Bacillota > Clostridia > Lachnospirales > Lachnospiraceae > ISDg. The sequence continues at coordinate 2,813 of CAMZEW010000096.1, read as the reverse complement.
GTTCCGACCGGCTCCGGATAGAAAATGTTATCCTTCATAATCCATTGATCGCCTGTTAGAACGGGAATCCGGAAGAACTCCTTAAGTTCGCGGAGCGCCGTGGCTGCGTGTAAAGAAAAAGCCGATTCTTCCTGCGTACTGTCCTGCCCTATCATAGAGAGATATCCATGGGTCGAATACCCAACACCGAAGTCCCATCCGGGCGGATAAACGTCTTCGACCATCGAATAGTATTCCATGTAATCGGAAAGCACAAGTGTCTTCGGCTTTCCGGCTTTCTCCCATTCGGTCCGCAAAGTGCCGTGGAGAAGGTCGTAGACATACCATTCGGAACCTCTGCCGAAGGAATATCCGGAATACGGTCCGTATGCCCCAAGACGGGTAAACTCGTATAGATCATATTGATCCAGATAGTGTTCCTGTTCCACACGGTAATCCCAGTTGCCGGGGATAATCTCGTATCTGAGAGCCGGGCCGTCCGCTCCGTAAGTAACCTCGCTCCGGTACACGCCGGTATCGATTTCCGCTGCCGGGTTCCGGTCCCCATATGGATTCCGCTCTCCGATCTCCGTAAAGAGATCAAAGGAAACGACAAGCCCTTCCGCAGCCTTCGGGTCGCCCGTCACATTTTCCGGAAGAATCACCAGACGCGTGCTTCCCGTCTCCGCCTCTATAAGTGCGTACAGAAACCCTGAGGCAAGAAGAACCGTCAGCGATATAAAAAGGATAAATCTATGCTTCATTGTCTCCCCTGATCCCTTCTAATGACCGCCCGACGCGGTCCGCCTTGTATCCATACAGCTGCTTCACGTAATCCACAAGCGTGCTGCCCTGCTCCTCTATCTCCGCCGTCCTTACGTCACCGATAATCTTTCCCTTATGGATCATCACCGCGCGGTCGATGAAACCGTCCACTTCTTCGATCAGGTGGGTGGAAAGGATGATTGTCTCATTGGGCTCCAGTATCCCGAGAAGAACCTTGTAGAAATCTTCCCGATTGAATATGTCATACCCGACGAACGGTTCGTCTAAGAAGATATAATCCGCACCCTGGCAGAGCGCCAGAATGACCTCCAGCTGGTTTTTCTGGCCGGTTGAGAGCCTTTTAAGCGGGCGATGCACCGGAAACTCGAAGAACTCTGTCAGGCCCTTGAAACGCGCCTTTTTAAAACGCGGAAAATGTTCCGCATAAAACTCCTCGTGCTCAAGCGCCGTCAGCGCTGGAAAGAAGCTGTGCTCGCAGGTGCCGAAGGACAGCCGTTCGATGTTCTTCCGGTTAACCGGCTCCCCGTCCAAAAGAATCTTGCCTTTGTGGCCGAGAAGACCGAGAATACACTTCATTAAGGTCGTTTTACCCGCGCCGTTTTCCCCGAACAGTCCGACAATCTCGCCCTGATTGAAGGACAGGCTTACGTCGGAGACCGCCTCGACTACACCGCCGTATCGTTTCGTTACGTTCTTTAATTCAAGCATTCGTATTCCCTCCGTTTATAAACAATCCGCTCTCTCATCTTCGGTCCGCGCGCGGCCGTTATGAAACCAGAATAATGATTTCCAGATCAGATAAACGGTAATCGGAAGCGCAATCAGCCCCCGAAATGAGGCCAGTGTAGGCCATCCGGTTGTCGGAATATACCAGACGGTCGCGACAAGTATCGGCAGCCCGACCAGCAAGGGTATTCCCTTGGAAGAAACCCTCTCCCTGCCGACGAAGGCGCATACCGCGCATGCATATCCGCACGCCGCAATTATGAATACAATCTCAAGCCACGCCGCGAGATCTCCAATTGGAATTACCGTCTGATAAAACGTAACCTGCCGTTCCGTAATCCGAAGTACCATCTCCGTGCCGGCCCCGAATTTATTATTTTCAATCCGGTTCAGGACAAAAAGCATAATTACCTCTTCCTGCCAGAGCATTAGAAGCGACAATGTTGAAATCAGGAAATCATAAAGGAATACCGTCCTCTCGGAAACACGAAGCCGCGCAAACGTGTATGCGCTGTGCTCCTGCCTTATAAAACCAAGCGCAAAGAACAGAAGCATCGCGATAAATGCCATATAGAATACTGTTCCGAAGACAGCTCCCGAATAACAAAGCCGGTAGGGATCCCTGCCGTCGAGATCGGGACGCGGGAACCACCGCCACACCGCAAGGCTGACTGCCGGCATCAGGATGAGAAGCGTCAGAACGATTCCGAATTTGCGGCGAACAAGTAATTTCACAACGGAAAGATGCTTTTTCATTGTTCCGTTCCCTCCTCTTCCCAATACCGGTCGATCAACCGGAGCGCTTCCTCGCGGCTGATTCCCATCTGCCGAAGCGAACCGGTAATATTCCGGATGTTTTCTTTCAGCAGGTCCTCACGAAGCTTTGTAATCTTCTCTTCGCTTAGCTTCATGACGCTCTTCGCGCCTGCCTGCGACTCTATCAAATCCTCTTCTTCAAGCATATGAAACGCCTTCTGCACCGTGTTCGGGTTAATCCCGAGAAGCGCCGAAAGCACACGTCTCGACGGAAGCTCGTCGCCGTCGTGTATCGTTCCGGCCACCGCCCCGCGTTTGATGTAGAGGAGCACCTGCAGATAAATCGGTGTCCCGTCCGTCGGTTTAAATGCATCAAATGAAATCATAGATTATTCCTATATACTTGGTTATGGTTATACCGGTATGTTTTGTAGTTCGAACTGTATTATGCGTGTAATACGGTTTGACTGTATTATATGACTAATACAGTTGGTTGTCAAGAGGAAATTTTACATTGAATCAACGAGGTTGTGAAGGTATAATCGGGGATGGAAAAACTTTTTCAC
>CAMZEW010000095.1:0-7111 GCA_947305875.1 uncultured Lachnoclostridium sp. | reverse complement strand
TTCACCGGAGGCATCTAGCAGCGCATGAACGGTATTTGCGCAGGCGGCACCGGTTCCTTTATCGACCAGATGGCGAGCCTTTTGAAGACGGACGCCTCCGGTCTTAACGAATACGCGAAATCCTATCGCGAGATTTATCCGATTGCCGCGCGCTGCGGCGTCTTTGCGAAGTCCGATATCCAGCCCCTCATCAACGAGGGCGCGACCAAGCCGGACCTTTCCGCATCCATTTTTCAGGCGGTAGTCAATCAAACCATCAGCGGACTTGCCTGCGGCAAACCAATCCGGGGCAACGTGGCATTTCTCGGCGGTCCGCTTCATTTCCTGACGGAGCTGCGGCAGGCTTTTATCCGTACGCTCAAACTGACCGATGAACAGATTTATGCACCGGACCATTCGCATCTTTTCGCCGCAATCGGCTCTGCGATGGCTTCCGAAGGGAAGAATCCGGCGCTTCTTTCCGATATGTACGAGCGGCTGAATAAGGGCATTAAGCTTGCTTTCGAAGTAAACCGTATGGAGCCCCTCTTTGCTTCCGAAGAGGAATATGCGGCATTCCGGAAGCGCCACGCGGTGCATACCGTTGAGAAGGGTTCACTTGCGGACTACGAAGGCGACTGCTTCTTAGGTATTGACGCAGGTTCGACAACTACGAAGCTCGCGCTTGTCGGTGAGGACGGCAAGCTCCTGCACTCGTTCTACAGCAACAACAACGGTTCGCTCTTAAAGACGACGATCCGCGCCATCAAGGAAGTGTACGCGCTCCTTCCCGAGTCCGCCAGAATCGTCCGCACCTGCTCAACAGGCTACGGCGAGGCTCTGGTTAAGGCCGCATTGATGCTTGACGAGGGCGAGGTCGAGACCGTTGCTCACTACTACGCAGCAAGTTTCTTCAATCCTTCGGTCGACTGTATCTTGGATATCGGCGGCCAGGACATGAAGTGCATCAAGATTAAGAATCATACTGTTGATAAGATTCAGCTGAACGAGGCATGCTCGTCCGGCTGCGGTTCGTTCATCGAGACGTTCGCAAAGAGCCTCGATTATGAGGTTGCCGAATTCGCGAAGATTGCGCTTTTTGCCGAGAATCCGATTGATTTGGGTTCCCGCTGCACTGTCTTCATGAACTCGAAAGTAAAGCAGGCGCAGAAGGAAGGCGCGACCGTTGCCGATATCTCCGCGGGACTTGCTTATTCCGTTATCAAAAACGCGCTTTATAAGGTTATCAAGGTGACCGACGCCTCCGACCTCGGTAAGAACATCGTCGTACAGGGCGGAACGTTCTATAACGACGCGGTGCTTCGAAGCCTTGAGCGCATCGCCGGAATCGACGTGATCCGTCCGGATATCGCCGGAATCATGGGTGCTTTCGGCGCCGCTTTGATTGCCCGCGAGCATTACGAAGGCACTCCGACCACGATGCTTAACGAGGAGCAGGTCGAGGAACTCCGTTTTGAGACGACGATGGCGCGATGCAAGGGCTGCACGAACGCCTGTCTTCTGACTGTAAACCGTTTCTCGGGCGGACGTCAGTTCGTCTCCGGTAACCGCTGTGAGCGCGGCCTCGGGAAGGAAAAGAACGCCGCAGGCATTCCGAATCTCTTCGACTATAAGCTGAAGCGGACCTTCGGCTATACGCCTCTTAACCAGGTTCAGGCAACCCGCGGCAAAGTCGGTCTCCCGCGCGTCCTCAACATGTATGAAAACTATCCGTTCTGGTTCACATTTTTCACAAAGCTCGGTTATCAGGTTGTCCTGTCTCCGGCTTCGAACCGCAAGATTTACGAGCTCGGCATCGAATCGATTCCGAGCGAATCCGAATGCTATCCTGCAAAGCTCGCGCACGGGCATATCAGCTGGCTGATTAAGCAGAACGTGCCGTATATCTTCTATCCGTGCATTCCGTTCGAGCGGAAGGAAGACCCGAACGCCGGCAACCACTACAATTGCCCGATTGTCACGTCGTACGGCGAGAACATCAAGAACAACGTCGACGAGCTTCTGAATACCGACATCGTTTACGAGAATGAATTCTTCTCTTTTGAAACTGAGAGCATTCTTGCCGAAGGACTTGTAAGGCATTTTACGAAGAAAGGCATTCCGGAGGACGAAATCCGAAGCGCCGTGCACGACGGCTATGAGGAGCTCGAAAACACCCGTGCGGATATCCGCCGTAAGGGTGAGGAAACGCTTCAATACCTGACCGAAACCGGCCGAAACGGCATCGTGCTTGCCGGCCGTCCTTACCATATCGACCCCGAAATCAACCATGGAATTCCGGACATGATCTGTTCCTACGGCGTTGCCGTTCTGACTGAGGACAGCATCAGCCATCTCGGTCACGCCGAGCGTCCGATGCTCGTTGTTGACCAGTGGTCCTACCATACGCGTCTTTATAATGCCGCTCAGTTCGTTACGACACGCAAGGATCTTGAACTGATTCAGCTGAATTCGTTCGGCTGCGGTCTCGACGCCGTCACAACCGACCAGGTGAATGACATACTTGCGGCTTCCGGACGCATCTATACGCTCTTAAAGATTGACGAAGTCAATAACCTCGGCGCGGCCCGCATCCGCGTGCGTTCGCTTCTGTCCGCGATTAAGGACCGCAAGCGGAAACAATATGCGTGCGAATGTTCTTCCGCGAGGTACGACCGCGTCGTCTTCACGAAAGAGATGCGGAAAGATTATACGATTCTTGCGCCGCAAATGTCACCGATACACTTCCGCCTGCTCCAGAAGGCGTTCAACTACTCCGGCTACAACGTCGAAGTGCTTGATAATGATAACCGTGATGCAATTGACGTCGGACTGAAGTACGTAAACAACGATGCGTGCTACCCGTCTCTGATTGTTGTCGGGCAGATTATGTCGGCCGTTCTGTCCGGCCGTTATAATACGGACAAGCTTGCAATTCTGATTACACAGACCGGCGGCGGATGCCGTGCGACCAACTATATCGGTTTTATTCGACGCGCCCTTAAGAAGGCTGGTCTTGAACATATTCCGGTAATCTCTTTAAGCGCCACCGGACTTGAAAAGAACCCCGGCCTTAAGTATACGCCGAAGTTCCTGTTAAGAGCTCTTGAGTCTCTGATTTACGGGGATGTTCTGATGCGCGTCCTCTACCGGATGCGTCCTTACGAGAAGGAAGAAGGAAGCGCAAATGCGCTCTATGAGCGTTGGAACAAGAAGCTTTCGGAGGACCTGAAGCATCCGACGATTCGAAAATTTAAGAAAAACTGCCGTGAGATCGTAAAGGATTTTGACGCGCTTCCGATTGATGAAACGCTTAAGAAACCGCGTGTCGGAATAGTCGGTGAGATTCTCGTCAAATTCCAACCTACTGCGAATAACCATCTCGTCGAACTGCTTGAGCAGGAAGGCGCCGAGGCAGTATGCCCGGATCTGATTGATTTCTTCCTGTACACATGCTATGACGGCGAAGTCAAATCCCGTCTGTTCGGCAAGAGCCGCAAGGAAGCCCGCTATAACCGGCTTGCCATCAATCTCATCGAGCATTTTCGTAAGGCCGCGCAGGAAGCGCTTGCGAAGAGCAAACACTTTGAACGCGCCAACTTCATCGATGACATGCAGAAGCTCTCCGCTCCGATTGTTTCCGAGGCCAATATGACCGGCGAAGGCTGGTTCCTTACCGCCGAAATGATTGAGCTGATTGAATCCGGAACGCCCAATATTGTCTGTGCGCAGCCTTTTGCGTGCCTGCCGAACCACATCGTCGGAAAAGGCGTAATCAAGTCGCTCCGCTCCCGCTTCCCGGATGCCAACATCGTGGCCGTTGACTACGATCCCGGTGCCAGCGAAGTAAACCAGCTGAACCGGATTAAACTGATGCTTTCGGTGGCGCAGAAGAAAGCGGCTGATGGAATCGGAACCAGATAAACGCTGCTATACAGGATAAACGCTACTAACAAGACGCCCCCTCTCGCCTGTGTGCGGAGGGGGCTGTAATTTTATTGCTTTTGTTCTTTTATAGCACTTTTTCCCAATGCCACACTATCTATTTAAGAGTGCGAAGACGTACATTATGAGCGGGATTGTGATGATGCTTAAAAGCGTGCAGAGCGCAAAAATCTGGGATGCGGTTTCGACATCCCGGTTGTACTTTTTCGAGAATAAGATTGTGTTCGTGGCTGTCGGGCAAGACGTAACGATAAGGATGTATTCCTTAATGCGAAGCGGTGCCGGAATCAGCATGAAAACACCGATCAGAATGCACGGGAACAGAATCAGCCGCAGGAATACGATGTAATAGTTACGCAACCTGACGAAGCTGTGCAGAATATCCACTTTCGCAATCAGCATGCCCGCAACAAGCATCGCAAGCGGAGTGTTCATCTCGGCAAGATAGTTGCAGGTGCTGGTAATCGGCTTCGGGAAACTGATTCGCGCAAAATAACACGCAAGCCCGATGAATACGCTGATTACGGTCGGGTTTGCGAACAGTTTAAGGACGGTCTTCGGCGTGAATTTCATGCCGTTCGCGCGCTGCATGATCGCAACGCCGAACGTCCAGACCGCAAGCTGGAATACCATCAGATAAGTGTTGCTGAAGAACACGCCGGCCGTTCCGGCAACCGAAACGACGAGCGGGATTCCCATAAATCCGTTGTTCGGGAAGCACGCAGCGAACTGCTCGACATCGGCGTTCTTTGGTTTGCTTCCGATCCGGGACAGAAACGAAACGATAATCCCGAGTACCATCGCACACGAAGCGAGTCCGAGTGCGACAAGCAAAAGCCTGGCATCATCCGCCGAATATTTCTGCTGATACGTTTTGAGAATCAGGGCGGGCGTAACGATATACAAAAGCACGGTCGTCATATCGTCTGCCGTACGTTCCGCAACGAACCGGAAATGATACAGGCAGAATCCGATTGACATGATCAGAAACATGATAAAGACTTGATTTGCTAACGTTACCGCAGTATCCATTGTGCCTCTTTTATACTTCTTTCGACAGCGATTCCATCATGCCGTAATACCAGCCGGTAACGCCGTCCTTTTTGATGTAATAGCCGCGGCTTGTTTTCGCGACGATCGAAACAATATCCCCGTATGTGACCGGAACCTGATAATCCGTAATGTCTTCCGAATACCACGTGCCGTCCTTCTGATGCAGGAAATCCGCGGGAATCCAGAAATTCCGGTCGGTCCTGATCTGCTTACAATACACAAAATCATCGGTCCTCCGGAGCGGAATCACCTCGTGGTTCGGCGCCGTTAAAGTATATGCGGAATCGCCCGTCATCTGGCTGTTAAGAATCTTTCCTTTCGGAAGCGAATCCTCCCTGCAGATCTCAAATTCCTCGGAATCGGGGTTCGGAATCACAATCGCGTTCAGCTGCCCGTCGCGCTGTTCCGAGATTCCGCCGTTCATGCATATAATCTTCCGCACGCGGTTGATAATCGGGTTCGTGTCGCGCTTTGTGAGGTCATACCTCGTAACCGGCCAGTGCCCGACCACGACGTATTTATCAAACGAAAAGCCTTTTTCGAGAAATGCGTCGGCCTTAATCACGTCTCCGGGCTTCATGTCTTCAAGCGGTCCCGGCAATATCTGTGCATGCGCAAACAGATATTTCTCCGTCTCCAGTATATGCGGCATCGCACAGACAAATGCGATCTCTCTTTCATACAATACCCGCAGGCTCTGCTTTACGAAGAACATATTCGTGTCCGGGCGGAGTGTTATCTCGCTCGTCTTGCACATATCCCAGATTAAGCCGCTTTTCTTCGAAAGCACGTACTTCAGGAGTTCTTCGTTCCGGTCGTTCCGGATCAGTTCCTTACAGATAATGTCGCGGTTTCCGAGAAGCGTATACACGGGATTGACCTTCGCCAGTTCCATCACGTGGCGGAGCGTCCGCAGGCTGTCCGGCCCCTGCTCCACAAGGTTTCCGAGGATGATCAGGACGTCGTTACGCGTATAGCGAAGCTTCGCCAACATGCGGGTGAACACCTCGTCGTTGCCGTTCAGGTCGCCGATTACAATAATCCTTTGATTTTCGTCCAATACCGGACGAAGGATTGATACCGCCATGGTTCCTCTCCGTTTATTGAATCCGCTTGCAGACGATAATCAGCCGTCCGTCCTCCGTATAGTGATCACAGGTTACAAGCGAAAGAAGCTCGTCGCCCCATTCCGCCGTAACGCCTGTTTTATAAAGCGCAAGATTGCCCATCTCACGGACGTAGGTATTGAACTGGTTCTCCGTGAGAACGCCGCCGTATTGATAGAATTTGAAGCATACGTCGGTCTGTTTGAACACCTTCGAACGGCTCACGTACATAACCTGATAAACGCCCTCGCTGACCGCCGTGTTGAAATACACGTACGGGTGCTCTTCATAGTAGGACTGCTTCAGGTATCCCGGCAGCGAACCGAAATTCATGCCGTCATTCATGTTATGGCCGTAAATGATATAGTTCTGGCTCTTACCGATCTTCGTTGCGGCATCCAGGAAAGGCAAACCGCGGTGTTCATACTGCCCGCTGAAATTCTTCCAGAGATACTTGTCATACCATTCGGGCGTGAACATGACCGGCCCGGTCAGAAGCGTGTCGGGAATCTCGAGATAACCGATGCAGTCATGGTTGAATTCCGTCAGGTAAGCGTACTTCTCTCTCCAGCTGACGCTCACCTCGTCATCAAAACGGGACACATAGCCGACAAGCTCGTGTGCCTCTTCATCGGGAAATACCAAGACATCGTGATTGTCCCTCGATACGACGGCTTTCTTCTGCGCATCCTGAGCAATCCCGCCGCCCATGCCTTCGGTAAGCTCGTTCATGCTCTTCTTGTATCGGTAACTGCCCGCATAATAGAACCCGAGCTCGAGGATGCAAACCACGAAAACGGCGCCGCAAAGAAGCGTCAGAAAATCAAAAAAGAAATTCTTCTGGCGTTTCTTCACATTTTTCCGAAAGCGCATTGCCTGCTCGAGGAAATCTTCCGGTTCGATTATACGGTCGTTCATTTCTTCGGTCATTTTTCCATCTCCTTTAAACCAAATCCCATATTAACATATTCCGAAAAAAATATCTACTTTTAATATTTTTTGTATAGTATTTTCCGGAGTGATATGTT
>CAMZEW010000094.1:0-7187 GCA_947305875.1 uncultured Lachnoclostridium sp. | reverse complement strand
AGCCTTGTCAGCATGAGCGGTTACGGCATTATCTCCGGCTATACCGATACCGGCGAAAAGCTTGCGGATAAGACGATTCCGCAATACTATGATACCTTCGGCAAATCCTGTGAGCGCTTCGCAGACAAGGTGAAACCCGAGAATGTGAAGTGGGATTTTTCGGATCAGCCGGATTATATCGTAATCAATCTCGGAACGAACGACGCGAGCTACTGCGGACAGGATCCCGCAAGGCTTCGCGAATACATCGACGGGTACAAGGTGTTCCTCGGCAGGGTCCGGAAGAACAATCCGGACGCGAAGATTGTCTGCACGCTCGGCATCATGGGAACCGCACTGTGCGAAAGCATGGAGACCGCGGTGACCGAATACAAAGCCGAGAGCGGCGATCAGAACATCGTGACGATGCGTTTTACGGAGCAGAGCGAGGCGGACGGCTACGCGGTCGACTGGCACCCGAGCGAGACGACGCACACGAAAGCGGCGCGGAAGCTTGCCGAATTCCTCGGCGAACTGATGGAAGCGGAAACTAAGGACGGAGAATAATCGTCCGAAACACAGAAGGAGAGGGTTTATGGATTTACAGAAGATTCTGAACGCGGTGGACCACACGCTTTTGAAGCAGACCGCGACATGGGAAGAGATTAAGAAACTTTGTGACGAGGGCATCCGTTTCCATACGGCATCCGTATGCATTCCGGCGTCCTTTGTGAAGCAGGCTTCCGATTATGTGCAGGGCGCGATTCCGGTGTGCACCGTTATCGGGTTCCCGAACGGCTACACGACGACTGCCGCCAAATGCTACGAGGCCGAGGATGCGGTACGGAACGGTGCTTCGGAAATCGACATGGTCATCAACCTCGGATGGGTCAAGGAAGGCCGTTATGAGGACGTGCTTTCGGAGATTAACGCCGTGAAGGAAGCCTGTAACGGCAAGCTCCTGAAAGTAATCATCGAGACGTGCATGCTGACCGAAGAGGAGAAAATCCGCGTATGCGGCGTGGTGAAGGCTTCGCAGGCGGACTTCATCAAGACTTCGACCGGGTTCGGCGGTGGCGGCGCGACGCTACGCGACGTCGAACTGATGGTGAAGCATACGAAGGGCAAAGGCGTGAAAGCGGCCGGCGGCATCAAAACGTTAGAGGATGCCGAAGAGCTCCTTATGGCCGGCGCGACCAGACTCGGCACGAGCCGTGTCGTCAGCGAAGTGAAGGCGATGGTGCAGCGCGTCAACCACTGGGATCTGAGCTTCTTCTCATAGCATTTTCCGAAACAACAAAAGGAGGCCTACCATGAGCGAAAAGAATTATCCGACTCCCCATATCAATGCTACTCCGGAGGACTTTGCGAAGACGGTCCTGATGCCGGGCGATCCGCTCCGCGCAAAGTACATTGCGGAGAACTTCCTGACCGACGCAAAGCTCGTAAATAACGTGCGCGGCGTGCAGGGCTACACCGGAACTTACAAGGGGAAGCGCGTCAGTGTGATGGCGAGCGGCATGGGCATGCCGTCCATCGGCATCTACAGTTATGAGCTTTACAATTTCTTCGGCGTGGAGAACATCATCCGCGTCGGTTCTGCGGGAACGTACAGCGAGAAGGTGCGCGTGCGCGACATCGTGATCGCGGAAGGCGCAAGCTACGATTCGAATTTCGCGGCGCAGTTCCATCTGCCGGGAACGTTCTCTGCGATTGCAGACTTTAAGCTGCTCCGTACCTGCGTTGAGAAGGCGGAAGAGAAGGAACTCCGTTACCATGTCGGTAACATTCATTCAAGCGATGTGTTCTACGGGGACCTCGCCGATGCGCCCGAGATGGTGAAACCGATTCACGCATGGGGCAAGATGGGCATTCTGGCCGTTGAGATGGAGGCTGCGGGCCTTTACATGAACGCTGCCCGCGCAGGCAAGAGAGCGCTGGCAATCTGCACGATTTCGGACAGCCTCGTGACCGGGGAAGCGACCACCGCGGAGGAACGGCAGACGTCGTTCACGGCGATGATGGAGCTTGCTCTTGAGACCGCAATTGCAATGGAATAGACGAAACCGGGACCTCTTCCGCAAAAACCTGCGGATGAGGTCTTTTTTTGTTGCCTTTTTCGCGATTCTTCGTTGACTTTTCAGGGGTGAAAAAGTATACTGAAAGAGATTGATTTTCTTTTGTTCGGAGGTTTTTATGCAGAAGATTATTTTGACCGGAGACCGGCCCACCGGACGCCTTCATGTGGGACATTACGTGGGGTCGCTGAAGCGCCGCGTGGAGCTTCAGAATTCCGGCGAATTCGATAAGATATACATCATGATTGCCGATGCGCAGGCACTGACCGACAACTTCGACAATCCGGAGAAGGTCCGCCAGAACATCGTGCAGGTCGCACTTGACTATCTGGCTGCCGGGCTCGACCCCGACAAGGTGACGCTCTTCATTCAGTCGCAGGTTCCGGAGCTTACGGAGCTTTCGTTCTATTACATGAATCTCGTGACGGTATCCCGCCTGCAGCGGAATCCTACCGTGAAGAACGAAATCATCATGCGGAACTTCGAGACGAGCATTCCGGTCGGCTTTTTCACGTATCCGATCAGCCAGGCAAGTGACATCACCGCGTTCAAGGCGACGACTGTGCCGGTCGGCGAGGACCAGCTGCCGATGATCGAGCAGGCAAGAGAGATTGTCCGTAAGTTTAACCAGACCTACGCCGAGGTTCTCGTGGAACCCGAGGCGGTCATTCCGGACAACGAAATCTGTAAGCGCCTTCCGGGTATCGACGGCGCGGCGAAGATGAGTAAGTCGCTCGGCAACTGCATCTATCTTGCCGACACTGCAGAAGAGCTTCGCGCCAAGGTTATGAACATGTACACCGATCCGAACCATATCAAGGTTACGGATCCGGGCAATATTGAAGGCAACGTCGTATTTACGTATCTGGATGCGTTCTGCAAGCCGGAGCATTTTGCGAAATACCTGCCTGAGTACGAGTCGCTCGACGCATTGAAAGAGCATTATCAGCGCGGCGGACTCGGCGACGTGAAGATTAAGAAGTTCCTGTTCGCGATTATGGATGAGGAGCTTGCTCCGATACGCGAGCGGAGACTCGAATGGGAGAAGCGCATTCCCGAAGTCATCGAAATTCTCAAGAAGGGCAGTATCGTAGCCGAGAGGGCGGCTGCGGAAACCTTGTCCGAAGTGAAAAAAGCGATGAAGATTGATTATTTCGCGGATGAGGAGTGGATTCGCGAACAGGGCGGCATCTGATTTCCGCCGGAATTGTTCGGCCTGACTGCACACGGAATATAAAGGGGTTTACGTATGGAGGAGAAACGGGGTTCTTATTTTATCGAGAATGAGACCAGGGTCAACCGCATTCTGATTCGCGTCTGTATGCTTATGCTGCTGTTTCCGCCGCTTGCCGCGCTCGCGAGCTGGAAACTGTCTTACTCGGCGCTTGATTATACGGACGAAATCGTTATCGGAATCGGACTGGTTCTGGTCATCGGACTCGCGCAGTTTCTGTTCCACAGGAACCCGAAAAGCATAGTCGTCAAGTACGTTATTCTTCTCGGCCTTCACCTCGGCATCTGCTACGCCGGAACGAAGATTGAGATTAACATGTTCATGGCGTACGCCCTGATTCCCGCTATGTCCTGTCTCTATTTCAGCAAATGGTTCACCATCCGCCTCGGCGAGGTCTGTTACTGTATGATGCTGATTTCTTTGGGACTCCGTTCGGTGGCCGAAGCGGACCACATGACGCGGCTTTCGCAGGGCAGGACGCAGATTACTTCTTTCGAATGGTTCGGCGTCTACGGTTTCCGCATGACAATCGAATATCTCTTCATGTTCGTGATTCTTCTGATTCTCGTATCGAAGATTGAGGACACGATTCTCGGTACGCAGGCCAAAACGCGCCAGATGAGAAAGATGCAGAACCAGCTGATTACCGGTTTTGCAAACTTTCTCGAGTCGAAGGACGAGAACACCGGCTTCCATATCCGCCGTACTGCGGATTACGCGAAGATGATCGCCGAGGAGCTGGTCCGTTCCGGCGCGCACAAGGACGAGCTGACGCCGAAATTCATCGACGACCTGATTATCGCAGCGCCGCTTCATGACGCGGGCAAGGTTTACATCCCCGATGCGATTCTGCAGAAGAACAGTGAGCTGACCGAAGAGGAATACGAAATCGTCAAATCCCACACCGTTGAGGGCGGCCGCCTGATTGAGATGAACCTCTCGAACCTGACGGACCGTGAACTTTATACAAGAATCAAGGACGTTGCGCTCTGTCATCACGAGTGGTGGAACGGAACCGGATATCCGCACGGCTATCACGGCGAAGCAATTCCGCTTTCTGCCCGTATCGTGGCGGCTGCAGACACGCTCGACGCTCTTTTAAGCCAGCGGAGCTATAAGCCCAGCATGGATATCAGTCAGGTTATGGATGTGTTCCGGAACGAAAAAGGCACGCATTTTGAGCCGTGCATCGCGATTGCGGTATTGAATCTGCAGGGCGAGATCAAGCGCTACGTTGAGCGTGAGAGCATCAAGATGAGAAATATGAGCGGCGGCGACACCGAAGAATTAAGCTAAAGCAATCATTGGAGGATTTCTATGAATCGCATCGGTTTTGACAACAACAAGTATCTGGAGATGCAGTCCGCAAGGATTAAGGAACGCATTTCGCAATTCGGCGGCAAGCTTTACCTCGAGTTCGGCGGCAAGCTTTTCGACGATTTCCATGCGTCCCGCGTGCTTCCGGGTTTTGAGCCGGACAGCAAGATCCGGATGCTCCGTCAGCTGAAGGACGATGCGGAAATCGTGATTGCGATAAATGCCAACGATATCATCAAGAAAAAGGTCCGCGGCGACCTGAGCATCACCTACGATGTGGACGTGCTCCGTCTGATCGATGCGTTCCGCGAGTACGGACTGTATGTCGGAAGCGTTGTACTGACGCAGTTTGTCGAGCATGAGAATGTTTTAAGTTACCAGAAGAAGCTCGAAGACCTCGGCCTTCGCGTATACCGTTCCTACAAGATCGAAGGTTATCCTTCGAATATCAGCAAGATCGTAAGCGACGAGGGTTACGGCAAGAACGATTATATCGAGACAAGCCGTTCGCTGATTGTCGTTACGGCTCCCGGACCGGGCAGCGGAAAGATGGCAACCTGCCTTTCCCAGCTGTATCATGAGCATAAGCGCGGCATTCAGGCCGGCTATGCGAAATTCGAGACGTTCCCGATCTGGAACCTGCCGCTGAAGCATCCGGTCAACCTTGCCTACGAGGCGGCCACGGCCGATTTGAAAGACGTGAACATGATTGACCCGTTCCACCTTGAGGCATACGGCAAGACGACGGTCAACTACAACCGTGACGTTGAGATTTTCCCTGTGTTGAATGCGATGTTCGAGCGCATCTTCGGAAGCTCTCCGTATAAGTCGCCGACCGACATGGGCGTTAATATGGCAGGCAACTGCATCATCGACGACGAGGCGACATGCATCGCGTCGAGACAGGAGATTATCCGCCGGTATTACAATACGCTCTGTGAGTGCCGCAAGAACCGTGCGGACGAGGAAGCCGTTTATAAGATCGAACTCTTAATGGAGCAGGCCGGAATCCGCAAGGAAGACCGTGCCGCCGTTCCGGCAGCCCTTTCGAAAGCTGCGGAGACCGGCGCGCCTGCAGTTGCAATCGAGCTGAACGACGGAACCATCATCACCGGCAAGACGTCGCCGCTTCTCGGAGCAAGCTCCGCGGCGCTTCTGAACGCGCTCAAGTATATGGCAGGAATCAACGACGAGACAAGACTCCTTTCCCCGGAGATTCTCGAGCCGATTCAGGACCTTAAGGTGAATCATCTCGGAAACCATAACCCGCGCCTGCATACCGATGAGACGCTTCTTGCGCTTTCCATCGTCGCAAGCCGCGTTCCGATTGCCGAGGAAGCGATGAAGCAGCTTGAAAACCTGAAGTGCTGCGAAGTGCATTCGAGCGTGATTCTCTCGGGCGTTGACGAAGGCGTATTCAGAAAGCTCGGCATGCATCTTACGTGCGAACCGATCTACGAAACCAAGAAATTATACCATAAATAGTCTTAGGAGGCCTCTATGAGCACCCGTAACATTGTGATTCCCGAGGGCTACCGTTCTCCGCTTTGCATGAAGGAGACGCAGGTTGCCATCAAAAAAATCAAGGATTTCTTCCAGCGCGAGCTGGCGACGCAGCTGAATCTGTACCGGGTTTCCGCGCCGCTTTTCGTTCCGAAGGCATCGGGTCTCAATGATAATCTGAACGGTGTGGAACGCCCCGTGGCATTTGATATGAAGAGTGAAGAGGGAACGATGGAGATCGTGCATTCCCTCGCCAAATGGAAGCGTATGGCACTCGGCAAGTACGGCTTCCGCGTCGGCGAAGGTCTTTATACCGACATGAACGCAATCCGCCGCGACGAAGATACGGACAACATTCATTCCGTTTTTGTGGACCAGTGGGACTGGGAGAAGATTATCGAGAAGAAGGACCGGAACGAGGAAACGCTCCGCTCGGTCGTGAAGGCGGTTTATGAAGCGCTCCGCGTGACCGAGAAGTATGTCGCAAACCAGTATGAATACGTGCATTGCATCCTGCCCGAGGAGATTACGTTTATCACGACGCAGGAGCTTTTGGACCGCTATCCGGACAAGAATCCGAAGGGGCGGGAATATATGGCCGCGAAGGAGTACGGCGCTGTTTTCCTGATGAAGATCGGAGACCTTTTAAGCAACGGCGAAAAGCACGACGGACGTGCGCCGGACTACGATGACTGGGAGCTGAACGGCGACATCATCGTTTATTATCCGGAACTCGACATCCCGTTTGAGATATCCTCGATGGGAATCCGTGTGGATGAGGATTCGCTCCTTTCCCAGCTGAAAAAAGCCGGTTGTGAGGAGAGAGCGGAGCTGCCGTTCCAGAAGGCGCTTCTTGAGAAAAAGCTTCCTTACACGATCGGCGGCGGTATCGGACAGTCCAGAATCTGTATGTTCTACCTTCGCAAGGTGCATATCGGCGAAGTGCAGTCATCCGTATGGCCGGACGGTGTCCGCGCTTATGCGGAGGAAAGAGGAGTACAGTTACTCTGATGAATCGCAGGAAGGATTTTCGGGAGGGCTTTCGGAACGGGATTCCGATAGCCCTCGGTTATTTT
>CAMZEW010000093.1:0-7231 GCA_947305875.1 uncultured Lachnoclostridium sp. | reverse complement strand
CCTTCGTCATCTTGAAGGACTGCGGCAGATTCAGATAGTACTCGCGGCGCATCTTCTCGGTGTAGCGCGAGGTGACGTTGACCGCTTCCTTCGTCTGCTCGATGCTCTTTAAGATGTTGTATGTCCCGACGTCCTCGTAAATCGGACGCGTGTATGCCTTTCCGTCCTTGCCGACGCCCGACACGACGCCGGTCTTCCGGTTGATGTTGATTGCGATACCGAAGTCCTCAATCTCCGCGTCAAGGAAGTACTCATCGGCGCGGTCCCGTTTATAGGTCTTAACCGGCTCGCCGTCCGAGGTTTCGATTCGGATCTGATACATCGGCACGTGCGGCTTTGCATTGTCCTTAAATGTGATGTCCGCGGCATGGCAGTCGCCGTAGATCAAATCTCCGTCAATCGTTCCGAGGAATAAAAGCCGGTCACCCTCTTCCGCATCGCGGTACGTCAACGTGTCATTTTCCATATCATAGAAGCACACGCGCGTGTTCTCGGTATTCGGCTTCTCCTGGTACACAAGCACGTTGCCGTCCTGGTAATACGGCTCCACGATGTCCTCAACAATCACGACATGGTCGTGCAGCTGCGTACGGTACTGGTAAACCGTCCCGTAAAGCGAGAAGAAAAATTCGTCGAGATGGTTCATGTAGCAGACGCTTCCGAACTCTTCTTTCAGGATGTCGTACGGCACGGTCACAGGTGCGAACATACGCTCCTCGACACGCTTCTCCTCCGCGTAATAACGGTAGTAAAGGATGCCGACGCGCCCCTCGTACTCGCCTCGTATGATGTAGCCGTAGAACACGAAATCCGCGTCGCCGTTGTCGTCGACCGAAATCAGTTTGAAGTTGTGGTTGCGGTTATGGTAACGCGCGTTGTCGCCGCCTTCGCGGTCGAAGGAGAACAGCGGAATCATCACATTTTCCGCCATATCATATTCCCAAAGGTCGCCGTCGCGGACGAAGACAAGGTACTTCTCGTTCCCACTTAGCATGCAGTTGACGTCCTGCTCGCCCGTGATGCCGAGCTTGATCTGAAGCTGGCTTAAGTTAAAGTACTCGGGCTCGAAGACAACTTCCATCTTGCGTTCGAACGAGTACAGATAGTTCGTTTTGACTGCGGTTTTGAAACGGTAGTGCTCCGTGCAGCTGTAGGTCTCAAGTCCGTCGTTCGAGTAAATCTGCACGTAGAAGTCCTTCTCACATGCGACAAATGAGGACGTGTACTCGACATACCGCGGCACATAGGCCTCGATCTCGGTCGGTTCCATCGAACCGTATCCGACTGCGTCGAGCGCGTCACGGTGTGTGATACGGCTGAAGTCCGAGCCTGTGTAGCTGTCCTCGGTTTCGAGGTACTTCTCGACCTCGTTCACATGGTCTTCATCCATGATCGCGGAGTGGAAATTCTCGAGAAATGCGATCTCGCGCTTCACGTTTCCGTATGTCGGAAGGTACAGTCTCGTGTAGTAATAGACTGCCTTGCCTTCCGCGGTCGTCAGCGTAATGCGCATCGTATATTCGGTGTTGGTCGCGTAGTTGGCCGTCAGGAAGAACTGCCCGATAAGCCTTCCGTCGCTTTGCTCCTTAAGGGACATCAGCTCGATGTTGTCGAGCACGGTGCCCGTTGCGACTTCGGAAACGGTGCAGGCCATCTTACGGACGTTGCTGTCCTTCTGGTCGACCAGCACGGAAAATGTACGGTTGGTCGGTGAAACGGGTGTGATGCTCTGGCGGATCTTGCCTTCCTGCGGGATGAACGTGTAACCGAACGTCATGTTGATTTCGGTGTCGCCCGTCACGAACGTGATGATCGGAAGGGTAGCGTCCATCGAACGAACCGTATGGAATTCGTTCACCAGTACATGATTATCGAGAGTGCCGTAGAAGACCGCAAACGAAATAAGAAAGATTCCGATTGTGACCAGGGCACGGTATGGTATGCTTCGGGATTTCATTCTGACCTCTCGGTGTCTTTACTGTCTTTTCAGACTACGCCACAATATATTATATGCTTTTTTTCGTTTTAATGCAAATCTTTTCCCCATTTTACGGCAAATGTGATAGAATGGTTGCAGGGCTCTGACCGTTATATTATCTATCCGGGAGGTAATTCATCATGAACGATAATTGTATTTTCTGTAAGATTGCAAACGGCATCATTCCGTCGGCAACCGTATATGAGGACGACGATTTCCGCGCAATTTTAGATATCGCGCCCGCCCATAAGGGGCATGTCATCATTCTTCCGAAGGAGCACGCAGACAACCTGTTCACGCTTCCCGAGGACATCGCAGCGAAGCTGCTTCCGGTTGCGAAGAAGGTAGCAACGGCCGTTCAGAAGACGACCGGCTGCGACGGCATCAACATTCTTCAGAACAACGGCACGGCCGCCGGGCAGTCCGTCTTCCATCTGCATGTACACGTTGTGCCCCGTTACGAGGGCGACGGCATTCTTCCCGTATGGCCGCACGAAGAGTACGCCGAGGGTGAAGCGGCGGTGCTGGCGAACGAAATCGCCGCGAACCTGTAGAGTATGGGGATGCAGCAAGCTACAAGCTGACAAAATGAGCACAAGTGCTTAACTGACGGGGCCGGATACGGAGGCCGGAGACCGGTTTCCGTTTATAAAATGCGACGGCGCGGGCTGCCTCGGCAGGAGAATTTCTCAGGAGCTGAATCCTTCGAAATTCTCCTCCGGGCGCGCCCGCGCCTGCTTTTTGTTTTCGATTACCTGCTTTCGGTTAACTCACACAGAAGCTTTACAATCACTTCGGTTGCGTCCGCGAGGCGGCTGTGCATCATCGTGTCGATGTAGGAATCGCGCTTTTCGTAAAGTTCTTTCACTGCAGCAAGAAGGCTTTCTTCGGTGATGTCTTCTTCCTGCATCACCATGCTGAAGCCCTGCTTCTCGAACGACTCGGCATTCAGAATCTGGTCGCCGCGGCTTGCTTCTTTCGAAAGCGGAATCAGAAGGTTCGGCTTACGGAGAGCTAACAGTTCGCATATGGCATTTGCCCCTGCCCGCGAGATGACGATGTCGGCAGCCGCGAACAGGTCTTTCATTTCCTTGTTGCAATACTCAATCTGCACATAGCCGTCCGTGCCGTCGTAAGCCGCGTCGGTTTTTCCCTTGCCGCACAGATGGATCACGCGGAAATCCTTAAGGAGTTCCGGAAGAATCTTTCTTACCGCTTCGTTCACGCGGACGGCGCCCGTGCTTCCGCCGACGACGAGAATGACCGGCTTGTCATCCGGGAAACCCGCAAACTTAAGTCCGTCTTCCTTCGAACCGGTGAACAGCTCGCGCCGGATCGGCGTTCCGGTATGAATGCCCTTGTCACCGAGTTTCGTAAGCGTCTCCGGGAAATTGCAGCAGATTTTCGTCGCGTACCGCATGCCGAGCCGGTTTGCAAGCCCCGGCGTCATGTCGGACTCGTGGCTCACGACTGGGATTTTGCATTTCGCGGCGGCGCGCACCACGGGAACGGTCACGAAACCGCCTTTTGAAAAGCAGATGTCCGGTTTCAGCTGTTTCATCAGTTTCTTCGCTTCCCTGCAGCCCTTCAGCACGCGGAACGGATCCGTCAGGTTTTTCCACGAGAAGTAACGGCGCAGCTTGCCTGAGGAAATCCCGTAATAAGGCACTCCGAGCGCTTCGATCAGCTGCTTTTCGATTCCTTCTTTCGAACCGATGTAGACGATTTCAAAGCCGTTTGCCCGAAGTTCGTCCATCAGCGCGATGTTCGGCGTCACATGTCCTGCCGTACCCCCGCCTGTCAGTACGATTTTCTTCATGAATTCATCGCTCCTTCCGCCGTATCCGGCGTGAATCTTGGCGTTTTCTACTGCTCCGCCTCAAGCGCTCTTGCGAGCTGGTCGGGGCAGGAAGTTGATTTAAAGCCGCAGCGGATACCCTTAAGCTTTGCGATGACTTCGTCAACCGGAAGTCCCTCTACAAGCTTGCTGATGCCCTGCAGATTGCCGTTACAGCCGCCTACGTAGCGGACATTCCGGACAACCTTCTTTCCGTCTTCCTCTACGATGTCATAATAAATCTCTCTGGAACAGGTTCCGCTTGTCTGGTATACCATTTTTCGTCCTCCTGATGTTCGCCGTCTGCTGCCGGCTTTATTCTTCATACCGCTCTAACAGCCCGAGCGTAAGGCGTACCATATGGTCGATAGCTTTCTTTTCAAACGTCGTGTAGTCCTCGGTCGCCGAGTCGTCCGCTTTGTCGGAGATTGCCCTGATAATCAGGAACGGAACGCCGTTTTTATAGGCCGCGTGCGCGATTGCCGCGCCTTCCATCTCGGTGCACAGCCCGGAAAATGTGACGCTGAGCCACTCCTTCTTCTCCTTATCGGCGATGAACTGGTCGCCCGAGAGCACGCGCCCGCGGAATACGCCGATATCGGGGTTTACTTCCTTACAGACGGCTTCCGCCAGATCCGCAAGCTCCGGATCCGCACGGAACACGGACACCTCCTGCTGCGGAATCACGCCCGGGTCGTACCCGAAGTACCGCGCATCCATGTCATGCTGCAGCGCGTCATCCGAGATGACGATGTCGCCGATGTTGATTTCCGCGTTCAAAGAACCTGCGATTCCGCTGTTCAGGATGCAGGATACCGGAAACAGGTCACAGAGGATCTGCGTACAGATTGCGGCATTGACTTTGCCGACTCCGGAGCGCACGAGAACGACTTCCGCGTCGTTTATTCTACCAGAGTAGAATACCATTCCCGCTACATTCTCCGTCTTTTCGACCTGCATTGCGTCGCGAAGTCTTGCGACCTCGACTTCCATAGCTCCGATGATACCGATCATCCTTTTTCTCCTTCGTTATATCCGTTCGGATTCTTCGACTGCCAGTTCCAGGTGTCGCGGCACATGTCATCAAGCGTCTTCTCCGCTTTCCAGCCGAACAGCTTAAATGCCTTGTCCGCGTTCGCGTAGCTCGCGGGAATATCGCCCGGGCGGCGTCCGGTAATCTCGTAAGGGATCTTAATGCCGTTCACGCGCTCAAACGCTTCAATCATCTCAAGAACGCTTGTGCCCTTGCCGGTTCCGAGATTGACAATCTCCGTCCCCTTGTGGTCCGAAGCATACTTCACGGCGCACACATGCCCTTTCGCGAGGTCCACCACGTGGATGTAGTCACGGATGCACGTTCCGTCCGGCGTCGGATAGTCGTTTCCGAACAGATTCAGGTGGTCTCTTCTGCCTACCGCAACCTGCGCGATGAACGGAAGCAGGTTATTCGGGATTCCCTTCGGGTCCTCTCCGATGCGTCCGCTTTCGTGCGCACCGATCGGGTTAAAGTAACGGAGCAGCACAACCGAAAGCTCCGGATCGGCTGCTGCCGCGTCCGTAAGAATCTGTTCAATCATCCATTTCGTCCAGCCGTACGGGTTCGAACAGAACTTCTTCGGCGAAGTCTCATAAAGAGGAAGGCTGTCCGGGTTGCCGTACACGGTTGCAGACGAGCTGAAGATAAACTTGCTGCAGCCGAACTCCTTCATCACCTTAAGAAGCGTTGTCGTCGTGCCGAGATTGTTCTCGTAATACATCACCGGCTTCGAAACCGATTCGCCGACCGCTTTCATTCCCGCAAAATGCACAACCGCATCGATGTCATTTGCCGCGAATACCTTACGAAGCGCCTCCGCGTCCGAAACATCGGCCTCATAAAGGGCGACCTTCTTCCCGGTAATCTCCTCGACGCGCTTCACTGCCTCGGGACAGCTGTTGTAATAGTTGTCGACGATGACAACCTCGTATCCCGCGTTCAGCATCTCCACTGCGGTATGCGAGCCGATATAGCCCGCGCCGCCTGCCAAAAGTACTTTACTCATGTCTTCTCCTCCCTAGGAATTCTCTCGCTTGCCGAGTTCGCGATGCGTCACGAGAACACGGCACCCCTGATCCCGCATATGGGCCGAGAACAGCTCCGCAAAGCATACAGAACGGTGTCTTCCGCCGGTGCAGCCAAATGCCACAACCAGCTCATTCTTGCCTTCCTTCCGGTAGAACGGCAGCAGATACGTAATCATCTCCGTCACCTGCCGGAAGAACTCCTTGCTCTCGGCAAATCCCATAACATATTCCTGCACCTCTCCGGTAAGCCCGGTCAGCGGTTTCAGTTCATCGATATAGTACGGATTCGGCAGACACCGCACATCGTAAACCATGTCGGCGTCGGACGGAATTCCTTCCTTGAAGCCGAAGGACACGACCCTTAGGACAAGCGAATCCTCCTCCGGACGGTCGCTCACGAGGCTCACGATCTGCTCGCGGAGCTGCATCGGCTTAAGCGGCGACGTGTCCACGATGAAATCCGCGCGGTCTCTCGTCGGCTTTAAGAAGTTCCGTTCCTCCTCAATTGCCTGCTCCATTGAGAGATTGTCGTCTTCCATCAAAGGATGGCGGCGTCTCGTGTATTTATATCGGTTAATCAGCGTTTTCGTGTCGGCGTCGAGGAACAGAATCCGGTACGGATAATTCTTCCGCCCGAGCTCCTCCATCGCATGGAAGAAGTCCCCGAACATGTTCTTCCCGCGGATGTCAACAACCGTCGCAATCTTCTTCTCACGGTTGCTTTCCGACATGCCGTACAGGTCGGCGAAGCTCACGAGAAACTGCGGCGGCAGATTATCGACGCAATAATACCCGAGGTCTTCAAGCGCGTTGATTGCAATTGATTTGCCCGCTCCCGAAAGCCCGGTCACAATAATCAGCCCCATATCTGTCTCCTTCTCTTACTTGCACACAATGCCACCTGAACTCAGGTGGCATTGAATTTTATCGATATTTGTTCGCAAGCTGCATGCGGACAATCGCGCGGCGCAAAGCAAGCTCGTCCCGCACGGTCTGCTCCATCTGCAGTTTCCGCTCAGCCCTTATGCGCGCTTCCTCGGCGCGGTGGATATCAATCTCTTCGGGCCATTCGCAGGCTTCCGAAAGGATGATGATCTCTTTCGGAAGAATCGTCGCGAACCCGTCGAGAAGCGTTGCTTCACGGACTTTGCCTTTAACGGTAATCCGAAGGATTCCCGGCGCCACAACCGCCGTCAGCGGAATGTGGTTCGGATACACCCCGAGCTCTCCCTCGGTCGTGACGAATTCGACAAACTCCGCCTCGCCCTCATAGAAAATCCGCGTAGGCGAATATACTTTCAGTTGTAAATGCTTCTCATCCACAATCGATTACTCCGTCTTCGCTTCGTCTG
>CAMZEW010000092.1:0-7359 GCA_947305875.1 uncultured Lachnoclostridium sp. | reverse complement strand
GGTGTTCCCTTATCACCGGACCCGGAGGTCAGGTCGCAGAGGGAACCGATCAGGTCGGTCAGCTGTCGGGGCGTTGTACCCTGAGATGCCATGTTGCCGACGAGGCTGCCTTCCTTTGCCTTGATGCTCTCGGAGATGGCGTCCTTCAGTGCCTGTCCGGACAGATCCGCGAAATCGTTATCGGCAAGATACTTGAGCTTCAGCTCGTTCGGCGTGCCGATGAGGCCCTTCGTGAAAGCGGGCGATACAACCGGGTCGGCGAGTTCCCAGATCTTGCCCTGCGGATCCTTGAAAGCGCCGTCGCCGTAAACCATAACTTCTACGTGCTTGCCGGTCTTCTTTAGAATCTCTTCCTGAATGGCTTCCACAAGTTTCTGTGCGCCTTCGGACTGCGGGAAGAGCTTTACCTTGTCCTCGGTGGATTTGTTCGAACCGAGCAGGCCGTAACGGGAATTGAAACCGCTTCCGTCTACCGGAGCAGTCATAAGGTCATCGAGACCGCATACAACCTTTGCGCCGTTCTCCATAAGGATGCGCTTGGTGCGCTTTCTCGTGTGGATGTCGCAGTTGATGATGCAGTCGGTGTAGTTAAGAATCGTCTTCGCCTGATTGGCAAATACGACTTCCACATCTGCGCCGCAGTCGCGGATCAGGTCGGAATAGTATTGTACGTAGTCCACACCGGTAAATTCATGCTTGCGGTAGCCGAACAGTTCGCGGTAGCGCTCAAGCGTGAGCACGTCCGAGTAGGGATTGATTCCGGCTTCGTCAACCTGATCAAGCGTAATCAGGGCGTTACCAACCTCGTCACTCGGGTAGCTGAGCATCAGAACAATCTTCTTACAGCCTTTTGCAATACCGCGAAGCACAATCGCAAAGCGGTTTCTCGAAAGGATCGGGAAGATTACGCCGACGGTTTCTCCGCCGAGCTTCGCTTTCACATCGGCAGCGATGTCGTCAACGCTGACGTAGTTGCCCTGTGCTCTTGCAACGATGGACTCGGTGAGCGCGATGACGTCGCGGTCGCGAAGCGAAAAACCTTCGCTCTGTGCTGCGCCGAGCACGCTGTCAACGGCAATGTCGACAAGGTTGTCACCTTCTCGGATGATAGGGCAGCGGATGCCCCGGGATACGGTACCGACTCTTCTTTCTTCCATGTAGCGGACTCCTTTATGTTTCGGTTTGGTAGTGCGTCGAAGCACCGAGAAGTATTGTACCATATCATGCCGGAAAAGGAAAGCATAAAAAGGGAGATTGTGAGATTGGCGTCGCGAAGCATCGTGGTTTGCTCCGGGAGCGCCGTGAAAACGCCATTTGGCATTTGGTTTGCTCCGGGGGTGCAGTGGAAACGCCATTGTTGGTACTCAAATGCTGAATTGTAGGACGTGAGTACCATTACAAATTTGGAAAAGGGTATCAAGAAGGCGAAAAGGCTTCGCTGAGTACCATTTTTGGTTTTCACTGAGTTTGAAATGAGTGAAAGAATGGTATCACATCTCTTTTTGGGGGCTTTGAGTGTCATTTTGCGCTGTTTCGAGTGGTACTCAGGCAAGCAAAATAATATGTTGAGTACCACAACTAAGAAAAACAAGGGGAAAACAATTGAAATATCAAACAAATTCCAAACGAAACCCGGGCGAAACCCGGGCGAAACCCGGGCGAAACCCGAGCGGGCTCGGAGAATCAATCTTTTCAGTCTTCTTTAAACAGGGCTTGCAGCATCTGCCGGAGAGTATTCATATTCAGCGGATCCGAAAGGCTTTCAAAAGACATGAAGACATCCCGTCCCGGAATCAGGCCGTTCTGAATATATGCGTTTTCTCTCTTCATAAAGGAATGGAGATAAGAAGCGTCATCCATCTTGCCGTAGTGCTCAAAATAACAGATCTTGCGGGAGTGTACTTTAAGAATCGTGAAATCCGGATGAATGACGGAGCCGTCATCGAGAAACAGAGGAGCTTCATAGCGATAGGGAATACCGAGATCGGTTAAAAGATTGGCAATCAGTATTTCGGATTTTGACCGGACGCGCTCGCCGCGTGAGGTGACAAAGAAGGGGTCGGTCTCCAAAAACCCTTTTCTTTCATATGGTTCGTCAAGCCATTCACGGGCGTATTCTTCGTCTGTAAGGAAGAAGGGTTCTACCAGATTCTTCCGGTTTTCCGAAAGATTGGAATAGACGTCTTCCGGACGGAGAAAGGTCATCTGTTCCAGTGCGGAAATGTAATCCAGTTCCTGTTTTGCTGCGTCCTGCAGCTGTTGCAGATAGGCTTTCTGCGCAAGCGCTTTTGCAACGGGGAAGTCTTCTTTTACTATGTATTTGCCGCAGCGGTCCGAGGAATCCGTAACCTGATAGTAGCGCGGGATGGGACAGCATTTGATGCGCAGACGCCCGGGCGGTGCTTTTCGAATTGCCTGTGAAGTTTTCTTCAATAAGGATTTCAGAGTCTTCTTGCGTTCGTTCATGTTGTGATTAATCATAGAGCCTCCTGAGAAAAAAGAAATGTCAGAAATCAGATGCCGGAAACCGGAAGAAACACGTGAATGACACGCTGATGAGTAGGTTTATGGTATCAAATCAATGAAAAAGCGTCAAGGACTTCTTGAATTATGGTACTCAACCGGATAATATGGAGAATTGGATACCACTCGTAACAGCGGGAAATGGTACTCAATGGCCGGATTTCTCTGCTTAAGTACCAATGTCTCCGGAGGTTCTTCAGGCCAGATGGTACTCAAGTGAATTCGGAAGACAATTGAGTACCATTCACCGGCACGAAATGTGGTACTCAAAGGTGAAAAAGCGGAATTGGATACCATAAGGTGAAAATGTGAGAACAGAATTGCCGGAAAGCGCACTTTCCCTTTACTTTTCGGTATGATTTCGGTATTATTGTAGGTATAAGATTATTCTGCCGATGATTGCGAATCCGCAAGCGGACAGAACGCGCGAAAAAGAGGGTAAATGAGAGAAGATTCGAGCCCGAATGAGCAGGCAAAGGACAAAAAAGAGGTCGGGAAGAAGCTGATGGACGAAGCCGAGAAAAAAGCTGGCGAACCCAAGAAGAAAGCCGAGGCCAAGAAAACGGCGGAGCGGCAGGAATGCAGGGAGGTGCGGAGGCACCGGAGGGCGTGGTCGTTTTTCAAGTTTCTTTTGAAACGCTTCTTCATCCGGAAGTTCAATTATTCCTATGACAGCCTGAAGGATGTCGAGGGACCGTATCTGCTCCTTTCGAATCACAACATGGAACTCGATCCGGCGCTTGTCGGAATCGCAGCGGATAAGCAACTGTATTTCGTCGCGAGCGAGCATATCATGCGAAAGGGGCTCGGGACGTGGTTTTTAAGGCGATATTTTAATCCGATTATACATACAAAGGGCAAGACGGGAACGAAATCCGTCATGGCCATCATAAAGAAACTGAAGAAGGGTCACAACGTGTGCCTGTTCGCCGAAGGGAATCGTTCCTTCAACGGGCTGACCGGAGAAATTCTTCCGTCAACCGGCAAGCTTGCCAGAGCGGCAGGCGCTTCGCTTGTAACGTTCCGCATAGAAGGCGGATTCCTGACGCAGCCGCGGTTCAGTACTTCGATTCGGAAAGGGCAGACCTACGGACACCTCGTACATATCTACAAGCCCGAGGAACTGAAGGCGATGACCGATGACGAGATGAACGAAGCCATCAACCGCGACCTTTACGAAGACGCCTACGCGGTGCAGGACGAGAAGAAGATTGCTTACAAAGGGAAGAACCTGACGCTCGGCATAGAGAGCACGCTGTTCTGGTGCCCGTCCTGCCGGCAAATGCAAACGCTGAAAAGCACATCAGACGAAGTCCGCTGTGATGCCTGCGGCTTCACGGCAAGCTATGATGAATACGGGTACCTGAACTGTTCGGACGGCGTGACACGCAATATGCGTGACTGGGATATCGAACAGAAGGCAGCCTTTGAAGAAGCATACGCTGACGGAACGCTGCCGGCGTTTGCGGATACGGTTTCGGTCAGAAGCATCGATAACGACCACAAAGCCGGAAAGCAGTACTGGATTGAAATCACCGCGTCGCGGGAAGGCGTCCGGGTGGTGTTTTTAGACGAAGGAAAGAAGAATAAGCGGCGGCTTGTTATTCCCGTGCACGAAGATGACGGAAGCACGAGCGAGATGAAGATAACGAAACAGATTCCGCCCGAAGATCTTGCCGGGCTTGCAATCTATTCCCGCAACAGCATGAATGTGATACTCGGCGAGAAGAACGAACAATTCGACATCAAAGCGGACACCGGCTTCAACGCGTTGAAGTACCGGTATCTGTATGAGGCGATGCAGAAAGACAGAAATATAAAGTCGGAGGAAACAAACCGGTGACTACAGTTGATTATTCGGCGGCCAACACGCTTCTTTGGAACGCGGTCGTGCAGATGGGTATCATCGCGGCAACGATTCTTGTCGCGAACCTCTTACGAAGGAGGTTCCGTTTTATCCGGATGAGCATGATGCCGACGGCCGTGCTCGGCGGGCTTCTGCTTCTGGTGATTAAGGTCATCTTCGACAAAGGCTTCGGGATCACATTTCTCGATAATGTTTTTCTGGAGAAGCTGACGTACCACGGGATCGCGGTCGGATTTATCGCGATGTCGTTAAGAGTGCCCGAGAGGGACGAGAAGGACCCGATGAACCACGTCGGACTTCGGTCGGGCGCGACCATCGTAAGCTCTTATATGATTCAGGGCATCTTCGGCCTCGGTATCTCGCTGGCGCTTGCGTATACGGTGATGCCGGATCTTTTCAAGGCGGCCGGCGTGCTGCTGCCGCTTGGCTACGGGCAGGGTCCCGGGCAGGCGAACAACACCGGAAGCGTGTACCAGAATGACTGGGGATTTGCCGGCGGGCGCTCGTTCGGTCTGGCGATCGCGGCGGCAGGATATCTGTCCGCATGCATCGTCGGTGTGTGGTACTTAAACCACCTGCTCCGCAAGGGGAAGATTAAGAAGCTCGACCAGGAAATCGTGGACGGTTCGGTTACGGTGGACCATTTCCAGAACCACGACGAGATGCCGATTGCGGAGTCTCTCGACCGTCTTTCGATGCAGTTTGCGCTTGTGCTTTTAGTGTACCTGATCACGTATCTTGCGACCTGGGGGCTCACCTCCGGAATCTCCGCAATCAGCGAAGGCGCCGGCAAGACGATTAACGGCCTTCTGTGGGGCTTCAACTTCATGATCGGCTCGGGTCTTGCCATTCTGACGCGCGTGATTCTTAAGAATCTCAAGAAGCATCGTGTCATGGAGAAGCAGTACCAGAACAATTACCTGCTGTCCCGCATCTCCGGGCTGGCATTTGACATTATGATTATCGCGGGTATCGCGTCGATTGACATTGAGGACCTGAAGGGGCTCTGGCTTCCGTTCGCGCTGATGGCGGTGGCCGGCGCGACCGTGACGCTCTTCAACCTGAAATACGTCTGCAAGCGCATCTACCCGACATACTATTATGAGGGACTGATGTCGATGTACGGCATGATGACCGGAACAATCAGTTCCGGCGTGCTGTTACTTCGCGAGGTGGACCCGCAGCTTGAGACGCCGGCCGCGAACAACCTCGTTATCGGCTCGAGCTTTGCAATCCTGCTCGGTGCGCCGCTTCTCGTGCTGATCGGCATGGCTCCGAAGAGCGCGCTGATGACGTGGATTACACTTGGAATTATGGTCGCTTACTATATTGTGCTCCTGCTGATTGCATGCGGCGGCTCGCGGAAGTTCCGGGGCGAAGAGAAGCCGGAAGAGTAGGCAAATGCTATGAACGTGGCAAGGGGCAAGACAGTTCCCGAAACAGGCTGACTGCCACTCGGAAGCATCCGGCGAAAACCGGGGAAAAGGGTTCTATGGGAGATATCATGGAGAACAAGAAGAAACGAATCTTTCACATCATTCAGATCGGGACGAACGACGACTTCATAAGCCGTGCGTTTGATATTGTGATTGTCTGCGCAATCTTCCTGAACCTTTTCGCTGTGTTTTTCGACACATTTGATGTGTCGAAGGATTTCAAAACGCCGTTAGCTGTCATCGAATGGGTCACGGTAGTATTCTTCACGATTGAGTATCTGCTCCGTCTCTGGACGGCCGATTATCTGTATCCGAAACGCTCGTACTGGGGCGCGAAGGTCGCATTTGTCTTCTCATTTTTCGGAATGGTTGATCTGCTTGCGATTCTTCCGACCTACCTTCCGCTTGTATTCCCTGCGGGTGCGGTTGCCTTCCGGATGTTCCGCGTAATCCGTATATTCCGTCTCTTCAAAGTCAACGCCAAATACGACGCCTTCAATGTCATTGTCGACGTTCTGAAGGATAAACGGAAGCAGCTGTTTTCGTCCATCATCATGATTCTGATTCTGATGGTGGCGGCCTCGCTTTGCATGTACAGCCTTGAAAACGAAGCCCAGCCCGGCGTGTTTAAGAATGCGTTCTCGGGCATCTGGTGGTCGGCTTCGACGATTCTGACCATCGGGTACGGCGACATCGCCCCGATTACGACTGCAGGCAAGATTATGTCGATGGTAATTTCCTTCCTCGGCGTCGGCATGGTGGCGGTCCCGACCGGTATCATCAGCGCCGGTTTCGTGGAGCAGTACCAGCGCGTGAGATATGTCGGAGAAGCCGCGGAGGAGCAGAAGATCCGATTCGTAACTTCGGTTGTCGGCGCAAAGCATCCGTATGTCGGGAAGCTTGTTAAGGACATCGCATTTCCCCCGCAGCTTCTTTTGGTTGTCGTACTTCGTAAGAAGGACGCGGGCGAAGAGGAGATTGTGCCGGACGGCGAGCTTCGGATTATGGCGAACGACGTGCTTGTCTTCGCTGCGCCGAACTTTGACGATACGCGCAAGATTGACCTCCGTGAGATCAAGATCAATGCGGAACATCCGTGGGTCGGGAAAATGATACGCGACCTCGACATCTCGCGGCTTGAACTGATTGTTTCAATCGAGCGGCGCGGAAGGACGGTTATTCCGAACGGACGGACCGTGATCAAAAAGGACGATACGCTGCTGGTTTATTCGAAGAAGGGCTGACAATGGAAGCGGAAGAGTTTCTGAAGAAGCGATTTGCCGAACTTGCAAACCGGGCGGATGCCGAAGGGCGGTTTGCATTTACCGGTTTTCTCGGAATCGGGGAGCTGGCTTCTTTTTATGAAGCACAGAAGCAGTTTCCGCACATTCCGTACACGGTGGAGGGCGGCACGGAAACGGCCGAACGCGTCATGGTGCGGTTCGGAGATCCGGAGACGCTTGGGTATGAGGAGGCTTTCCCGATTGCGTTTCTTAAGATTGCGCCGCGCATGGAGAAATATGCGGAAACACT
>CAMZEW010000091.1:0-7396 GCA_947305875.1 uncultured Lachnoclostridium sp. | reverse complement strand
CCTTTGGGCTTCTGCGGAGCTCCTGAGTACAACGACGGTGTACAGAGTTACCGTTCGGTCTATGAATATGATGAAGCCGGCCGGATGACCCGTGCCTATGATTACGCTTCGGACGGGACGCTTAACTATAAGGCGGAATACTATTATGACGAAAAGGGCCGACGCTGCCGGACCTACAACGAAAACATCTACGGCAAATACTACGAGTCCGTGATTACCTATGACGATGAAGACCGGGTAATCCGGATTGAAAACAACGAAAACTACGGTTATTATGCGGACTCGGAAACATTTGAGTATGATGCCGACGGAAATGAGATACTGCATATTACCGACTGTACTTCAAGCGACGGCGATATCTTCCGGCAAGAGCATAAATACGATAATCAGAACCGGCTTTCCGAGTTTATTGAATCGAGGAACGGAGAAGAATATTTTAGAGAAACTTACCAATACGATGCGGACAGTTATACCTGCACGACGTATCGTGACGGACGTCCCGCCGATCAGGCAGTTTATAACTACGAAGACCTTGTTCTCAAAAGATTCGACTATATAGACGGCCGTTTGCTTCTGAGAACGGAGAACAGCTATTATTCCGGTGAAGCCAAATTAAGGGAAATCACCTATGGGGATAACGGCGAAATCACCCTCGATCTGCAATACGATTATGATGAGGACGGGCTCCTGGTCCGCGTTCGGAGAGGCTCTTATGATGAAGACGGCAACACCTGGATTGAGATGGTCACCATGGAATGCGATTATGATGAATCCGGGAGGAAATTAAGAAAGCCGACGCAATACCGCTATTACAGCTTTTACACGCAGCAGCTGTACAGCATTCAAACTTATGAGTATGACGAAGAGGGCCGGATTCTTCTGATTGAGTCCTGGGACGGGAAGGATATGCGGAAGCTTGGTGCAGACAGATATACTTACGATGTTTACGGAAACCGTCTGACTTTCGAAAACTGGAATTCCGACGGCAAAGAAACATACCGTTTTGCATACGAGTATCAGGAATTTCATCTTCCTCCCGAAAAGCTTACCGAAGAGGAACGTGCGGCGCTCGGTCTTGAATAGCGGAAAATGTGAAAAAGTCCTTGCATTTCCCGTAACGGTATGATAATATAGATTTCCGTGAGACGCGGTGTTCCGCTGTGCATCAGAATCATGAATGATTTCATACGAATGCAGAATGAAGACCGAAAAGAAATACAGGAGGTCAAAATCATGACAAATGCTGAGTACATGAAGAGTCTTGAGGATTCTCAGCTCAAAGAAACGAAGTTCCAGTTTGCTGTCGGCGACACCGTTCGTGTGGAGTCCAAGGTAAAGGAAGGTAACCGTGAGCGTCTGCAGGCGTTCGAGGGCGTTGTAACGAAGCGCCAGAACGGCGGTCTTTCGGAAACCTTTACCGTTCGTAAGATCAGCAACGGCTGCGGCGTAGAGAAGACATGGCCGCTTAACAGCCCGGTACTTGCAAGCGTTACCGTTATCCGCCAGGGTAAGGTTCGCCGTGCAAAACTGAACTACCTTCGTCAGAGAACCGGCAAGGCTGCAAAGGTCAAAGAAGCCGGACGTTAGTCTTAAAAAATCAGGCAGAAAACCATCGAGTAGGAAGCAATCTTCCTACTCGATTTTTGTTGAAAAAAAACGGATAAGTTGGTATAATATAATAGCTTATGGTCAAAATCGGGGGCATATGTGTTTCGGGAGGCGAAGATGGCCGACAGGTACGATTATTCGAATGCCGCAAGGCGCGAGAAACTAATCAGCATAATACGTTCCGTCCTGCTTTGGATTCTTTCGGTCGGAGGGGCGGTTTTGCTTGCTTTTTTTCTTGCAAGACTTGGTCTTGCGAAGACGACCGTCGACGCTTCGATGACACCCACATTAGAAGAAGGCGACCGCATTCTTGTTGACCGGTTCCGCTATAAGATCGTTAAGCCCGCGCGCAACGACGTGATCGTATACTGCCAGGATTCGGACAAGAGCCGGAAGGATGCCTTCTACAGCGTAAAGCGCATCGTCGGACTGCCCGGCGAAACCGTGCAGATCAAAAACGGCGGCGTCTATATCAACGGGAAGGAAATGACCGAAATCGTCAATGTGGACCGCATGATGATTTCCGGTATCGCGACCTACGAAGTAAAGCTCGGCGATGACGAGTATTTCGTACTCGGTGACGCAAGAAACAGTTCCGAGGACAGCCGTTACGCATCCATCGGCAATATCAAAAAAAGCGATATTATCGGCTACGCATGGATAAGGCTTAACAAACTGTCCTTTGTTAACAATCTGAACAGAAAGAAATAATATGCAGTATCAATGGTACCCCGGGCATATGGCGAAAGCAAAACGCCAGATGCAGGAAGACATAAAGCTGATTGACGTCGTCGTGGAACTCGTGGACGCCCGTATTCCGCTTGCAAGCAAGAATCCGGACATCGACGAAATCGCGAAGGGCAAAGCGCGGGTTATTATTCTGAATAAGGCCGACATGGCCGATCAGGCGGTAACGGCGCTCTGGAAGAGTTATTACGAGAAGAAAGGCTTCTTCGTCGCGGTCGTGAACTCAAAAAACGGCAGCGGCGTCAAGGCCGTGCAGGACGTAATCAACGAAGCCTGCAAGGAAAAGATTGAGCGTGACCGGCGCCGCGGTATCGCGAACCGTCCGGTCCGTGCGATGATTGTCGGGATTCCGAATGTCGGAAAGTCGACTTTCATCAACACATTTGCCGGCAGAGCCGTAACCAAAACCGGCAACAAACCCGGCGTTACGAAAGGAAAGCAGTGGATCCGGCTCAATAAGAACACGGAGCTTCTCGATACGCCCGGCATTCTCTGGCCGAAGTTCGAGTCGGTCGAGGTCGGAAAGAAGATTTCCTGGATCGGCTCGATTAACGATAACGTTCTTGTGCCCGAAGAGATGGCAATGGATCTGCTGTCGTATATCGTGTCGCATTATCCGGGCATGACGGCGAAGAAATACGATGTCGAAGAAGCATTGCCGGAGGATGGCCCCGGAGCGCTTCTTGACCGGATTGCCGTGAAGCGCGGCTGCCTTAAGAAAGGCGGAGGGTATGATACTGAGCGGGCCGCGAACCTCGTGCTCGACGATTTCCGAGCTGTCCGGATCGGAGCCGTCAGCTTAGAACGGCCGGAGGAGAGTGAAGATGCAGGCAATCAGCGAGATTAAAGCCGTCCTTTCAGCGGCATCGGTTAAAGAGCTTCCGGAGCTTCTTGCGGGCTTCCGTGAGGACCCGAGGGAAGGCGTAAAGAAACTCATTGCGGCATCGGAGAAACGGATTGCGGCATATGAGAAGGAACTCGCCCGGACGGAAGAGATGTTTCATTACGAGCGGCTGTATCCCGAAGCAACATACATCGGCGGCATCGACGAGGTCGGCCGCGGACCGCTCGCGGGACCGGTTGTCGCATGCTGCGTGATTCTTCCGAAGGACTGCGACATCCTTTACTTAAACGACAGCAAACAGGTTCCCGAGAAGAAACGGGAAGAACTGTATGATGAAATCATGGAGAAAGCCGTCAGCGTCGGAATCGGAACGGTTTCTCATGAGGTAATCGACGAAATCAATATATTGCAGGCAACCTACGAAGCGATGCGGCAGGCAATCGGAAAACTTTCGGTAACGCCGCAGCACCTTTTGGTGGACGCCGTCCGGATTCCGGGCGTTTCGATTCCGCAGCGGAGCATCATAAAGGGCGACGCAAAGAGCGCGAGCATCGCGGCCGCAAGCATTGTCGCGAAGGTGACGAGAGACCGGATGATGGTCAAACTTGACCGCAGGTATCCGCAATACGGATTTGCCCGCAACAAAGGTTACGGCGCGCCGGAGCATCTTGCGGCGCTTAAACAGTACGGGCCGTGCGAAATTCACCGGATGAGTTTCCTCGGCGGTATCCTCGGAGAGAGAGAATAAGAGGATATGTGAATAAACGAAGTGTGGGAACGAAGACAGAAGGACGTGCCGCGGAATTTCTTCAGGAAAGAGGCTTGACCGTGCTTAAGCGGAATTACCGCTGTAAGTCCGGAGAGATTGATTTGATTGCAGCAGACCGGGACGGAACGCTTGTCTTCACGGAAGTGAAATACCGGCGTACGCCTTATATGGGCTACCCGGAAGAGGCAGTCGGTTTAAGGAAGCAGGAGACCATCCGCCGCGCGGCGCTTTGGTACCTTAAAGAGCAGCGTCTTTCCCCGGATGTTCCGATGCGGTTTGACGTAATCGCAATGGACAGCAAAGAAATCCGCTGGCATCGGGACGCGTTTTAGTCAGAGATTGTTTCAAATGTTACGGAGGAACCTGTGGACATCCGATTGAATGAGAAAGCCGAATTAAGGGTTTTTAAAGAAGCAGCCTACGTGGCATTTTCCGGATGGAACGTGCCGGAGCGCGTGAAGTACGGGTATTCGACGAGACTTCTCGGCGCGAGCAAAGGCATCTATGCTTCGATGAACCTCGGGCAGAACCGCGGAGACGATCCGGCATGCGTCATGGAAAACTACCGCCGCATATGCGGCGCTATCGGGCTTCCGACCGGGCGGCTCGTGCTTTCAAAACAGGTTCATCTCTGTCATGTGCAGAAGGTGACCGCAGCGGACGCCGGCAACGGTTTCTTTCGGGAAAACCGGTTTGACGACGCGGACGCATTGATGACCGACGAGACGGATGTGCCGCTTGTCATATTCACTTCGGACTGCGTTCCGGTCTTTCTGTATGATCCCGTGCATCCTGCCATTGCGCTCGTTCATGCGGGCTGGCGCGGAACCGTCGGCGGAATCGTACGGAATACAATCGAAGCGATGCAGCGCGAATACGGGACGAATCCCGAAGACGTGCTTTCGGCAATCGGGCCTTCGATCTGCAGACACTGCTTTGAAATCGGTCCGGAGGTCGCGGAACAGTTTGAAGCGGCATTTCCCGGGCATACCGGCGAGGTTCTTTTCGCCGGTGAAAGTGACCGGTCCTATGCGGATCTGTGGAGGGCAAATGAGTTAATGCTTCTTTCGGCAGGCGTTCGGCCGGATCATATAACCGTATGCGGGCTCTGTACGATGTGCAGGCCGGACCTGTTCTTCTCGCACCGCGCGACCGGCGGACGCAGGGGAAGCAATGCGGGATTTCTGATGCTTAGTGAGGAGTAGATGAAAAATCATGAGCACAAGATAGTCGAAGTCCTTCCGGACAGCCCGTGCGCCGGGCTCGGAATCGCGGCGGGGGACATTCTCCTTTCGGTGAACGGCCGGACGATTATCGACATCCTCGATTACCGCTTTGAGGAAGCGGAAGAGGATCTTACGCTCTCCATACGCCACCCGGACGGAACGACCGAGGATTATTCCGTTTCGAAGGACGAGGACGAGGAAATCGGCCTTGTCTTTGCGGAATCGCTGATGGACGATTACCGTTCATGCCGGAACAAGTGCATCTTCTGTTTCATCGACCAGATGCCTCCGGGGATGCGCGACACGCTTTACTTTAAGGACGACGATACGCGTCTGTCGTTCCTGCAGGGCAATTACGTTACGTTAACCAACGTAAGCGACGAGGAACTCGAACGGATCTGTTACTATAAGCTTTCGCCGATCAACGTATCGGTGCATACGACCAACCCGGAGTTACGGTGCAGAATGCTCTGCAACCGTTTCGCGGGAAAGATTGAAGAGAAGCTTAAGAGACTCAAGGAAGCGGACATCACGATGAACGGCCAGATCGTTCTCGTAAAAGGCGTGAACGACGGCGAAGAGCTCGAACGTACGATTCACGACCTGACCGCTTACATTCCGAACATGCAGAGCCTGAGCGTCGTGCCGGTCGGTCTTACGAAGTACCGGGACGGGCTTCCCGAACTTCTGCCGTTTCTTCCCGAGGATGCCCGCGACGTAATCTGGCGCATCGGCAAATGGCAGAGCATATGCCGGCAGTATTTCGGAACGAATTTCGTATACGCCAGCGATGAATGGTATCTGACGGCCGGAATGGAACTCCCGGGCGAAGAGGATTACGAAGGCTACCCGCAGATCGAGAACGGCGTCGGTATGATCCGTTCGCTTGTCGAGGAAGTGAAGGAATGCGTTTCGGAAGCGGCGGGCGACGGCCGCGTGAGGCATCTTTCGATTGCAACCGGAAAGCTTGCGGCTCCGACGATTCGCGAACTGTGTGAAAAAGTAAGAGAGAAATTCCCGAACATTACCGTTACCGTTTATGATATCCGGAACGATTTCTTCGGAGAACGGATAACGGTTTCGGGGCTTCTGACCGGGCAGGATATTATCGCGCAGCTTAGGGACAGGGAACTCGGCGAACGGCTGATTCTTCCCGCAAACCTGCTTCGAAGCGGCGAGGATGTGCTGCTTGACGATATGACCGTTTCCGACATAGAGAACGCGCTTCATATCCCGATTCGGATTTCAAAACCGGCCGGGCGGGATTTCTTAGACAGTTTGACCGAATAGAAGGTATACAGGAGAGACTAAATGAGTAAACCGATTGTGGCGATTGTCGGCAGACCGAACGTCGGCAAATCGACCCTTTTCAATGCCCTTGCGGGCGAGAAAATCAGCATTGTCGAGGATATCCCCGGCGTGACCAGAGACCGCATCTATGCGGATATCACCTGGCTCAATTATCATTTTACGATGATTGATACCGGCGGTATCGAACCCGAGTCGAAGGATGTCATCCTTTCGCAGATGCGTGAGCAGGCGCAGATGGCGATTGACTCGGCCGACGTTATTATTTTCCTTACGGACGTGAGACAGGGGCTTGTGGACGCGGACCATAAGGTCGCGGATATGCTCCGCCGGTCGCATAAGCCGGTCGTTCTTGTAGTGAATAAGGTCGACAGTTTTGAAAAGTTTCAAAACGACGTCTACGAGTTTTATAACCTCGGACTCGGCGAGCCATACCCGGTTTCGGCAGCTTCGCTTCTCGGCTTCGGCGATATGCTTGACCGCGTGACCGAACAGTTTCCGAAGGATGCAGACGGAGAAGAAGAGGATACGCGCCCGAAGATTGCGATTGTCGGAAAGCCGAACGTCGGAAAGTCTTCAATCGTGAACCGCCTACTCGGCGAGGACCGCGTAATTGTTTCGGATATTGCCGGAACGACAAGGGACGCTGTTGATACGGCCGTCAAGTATAACGGTAAGGAATATGTCTTCATCGATACCGCGGGGCTTCGCCGTAAGGCGAAAGTCCATGAGAATCTCGAACGGTACAGCATCGTCCGTACCGTCGGCGCGGTGGAACGGTCCGATGTCGTCGTTGTCGTGATCGACGCAACCGAGGGCGTTACCGAACAGGACGCGAAGATCGCCGGAATCGCCCACAACGAAGGCAAGGGCATCATTATTGCCGTCAACAAA
>CAMZEW010000090.1:0-7398 GCA_947305875.1 uncultured Lachnoclostridium sp. | reverse complement strand
GTGTCGTTGGTTCGAGTCCAACAGGGGGAGTACATGTCATGAGGTGGCAGTTGCGAAGCAACTGACGGAGTCCTGATGACCCTTATAGGAGCAGATTACGGGAGCGAAAGCCCGGTAATCTGCTTTTTATTTTGGAAAAAGCAACCGCCTTTCCTGACATCTCATTTTCCGGTTGCCTTTTCTGCCTGTCATTCAGTCTAAAAGCAACCCGAATACCGGTTTCATTCTTTATAGGTTGCTTTTTCCCTCTTGATTCAAGGTAATAGGCAACCTGAATTTCGGTTTCTTCATTTTCCGGTTGCTTTTCCCGCACGGGGTTGGTGCGAAAGGCAACTCCTTCGATTGTTATTCGCCATCCGGGTTGCTTTTCCTGCCGCTGTACGAGATAGCAAACAATTCTTTTTTTTTTCGACAAGAAAAAATGTCTTGACATCATAATATCAAAATGATAATATCAAAATATAAATATGAACCACGTGCGAAAAGAGAGCGGGGGGATCTGAGTCCCGGAAAGGAAGGAGTATGAACAAAGACCAATTAATGCAGATAATCACGAAGAT
Organism: uncultured Lachnoclostridium sp.; assembly: GCA_947305875.1. Classification (GTDB taxonomy): domain Bacteria; phylum Bacillota; class Clostridia; order Lachnospirales; family Lachnospiraceae; genus ISDg. The sequence continues at coordinate 6,838 of CAMZEW010000090.1, read as the reverse complement.
TATTCAAAAGAATCCCTTTCCGAAGGGAGTGGAAGTGATGGCGCAGTTTGAGGAGATTCTTAAGGAACAGGGAGCCTCGAAAGAGTTTCTTAATATTGTCGAGACCTGCCGCGTGTGCTTCTGGGAATCGCAGGAGATTGTTAGAGAAGAGGCTTATCTTACTGTGGATGATGTCCGCCGGATTGCGAAGCGTGAGGCGGAAAGAATTCGAGACCGGGATCAGGGCAGGTGCTGACGGAAGCTCGTGGCAGTTATTGATTCAGCCGCGCCGCATATACGGAAGGAATCGATAAAGAATATAACAAGAGGATAACTACATGGACAAAGAAACTTTACTTCGTTTTATCAATACCCTTATCGACAGACATTCATCCGACTCCGTGTCAGTCTGCCAGCTGCGGGACGTTCTTGCCGAGCAGCAGGCTGCGCCGGAACTTTTGAAGCTTATCGATCAGGTGATTTACGCGAGCAACGAAATCTGGCAGGCGAAGAAGGAAGGAATACCGCTTTCGGAGGAGGATATTCGGGAAGCCGAACGGAAGCATCGCAAGTTTGTGGAAGAAAACGCAGGCAGATGCTAGTACTTTGAAAGGATTCAGCGGAAAATGGCAGAATATATTGATGACAAAACAGTCGTTCTTGACGGCTACCTCTTAAGTTATACGGGTGATGAAGAGTATGTGGTTGTCCCGACCGAAATCGGCGGAAACCCGATTCACACAATCGGAGCGGGAGCATTCTCCTTTCATGATTTGCAGGGCGTCGTGATTCCGGAAGGAATCCGCGCAATCAACGGGAACGCGTTTATGGATTGCATGGAGATGCAATACGCAACGGTGTTCCCCTCCGTGAAGAAGATCGGCGAATACGCCTTCGAAGTTTCGCATAAACTGAAAACGGTTTATCAGATTCTCATATATAATGACGCGGAATACGCGCAGCTCAAATCGGAATGCGCGTACGACGGCGGCACCAGGTATATGGCCTATGAAGTGCCGCGGATCGGAGATAACTATGTGATTCCAGACAAAGCTTTTGGCCTTGATAAGGCGTACCGGCTGCCGAAGGGAATCTCCCGTCTTTTTGTGTCGACCAATGACACATGGGGCTTTCCGGTGTCATACAGGTTCCCGATGGGAAGGGTTCCCGGAGCGAGGAACATATTCTTCCCGGCCGGCTCACGTGCAATCGATGACGAACGGGAAGCGGTGAAACTCCTCCGAAAAGAAGGCTTTCCGGAGCCGGATTGGAAAGTGGAACGGAAGATCAAAGAAGCGCAGACAAAGCGCGCGCGCAACGGGGAGCACATCCATTCCTACCGGACCCGCGTGTTCCTTTTCGATGACAAGAACACCCGCCACGCGGACGGAAAGCATTATGTCATCGGCGAGCACAACATCGGGTATCATTTCTGGCAGTCGTTAATCCCTGTCACCTCGGGCAGCAGGACGTTCTACAAGTACGGGCGCTGCATGCTGGGTGTGACGGGTCCGCACGTCTTAGACGATTTGGAATATGTCCGTTACGATGTCGGAATGGTCGATGAAAACGGATACATAGTGACGGAGTAGTCTTATGGACAAATGCAACACCTGCGGAAACCGGACAAAGGTCATTGACATCCTCGGTAAGCCGGTTCGTGTAAAAAACTATATCTGCTCGGAGGACGGCATCCATTACCGCCCGAAGCCGGAGAATGTGCAGCTGCAGCTCTCGGTGTGCCCCGTATCCTATTGCCCGGCGAATTGTCCGTTCTGCTGCGCAAAAGGGACGAAGACGGAGCGGAGGATTGACACGGAGCATTTTGCGTCGGTCATGCGGAGGCTGAAGGAAGAGGACCGCATACGCGGCGTGAAGATTACCGGCGGCGAGCCTTTTACGGATGTCTTGCTCCTGAACGAGGTCATCAGCATTCTGTTTGAAATCTTCGGATACAATCTGGAACTCGCGATTTCGACGAACGGAATCGGTCTTGACCGCGTGCATGAAATCAAAGACCTTGTGCATCTCGAGACAATTCACATCAGCAGGCATCACTACGACGACGCGGTGAACCGGCGGCTGTTTCAAAATGACGATATCCCGGGGAGCGAAGAACTGAAGGAGATTATCGATTCGGTTTCGTATAAAGACCTCTGGGTGTTCAACACGATGCTTTTAAGAAACGCGCTCAACTCACCGGAGGAGGCGCATAAGTTTCTTGATTATGCAATCGGGGTCGGCGTTCCGAAGGTCGGATTCATGGTCTGTTCGCCGGTGAATGCCTACGCGGCGGAACAAACCATCCCATATGAGACGGTGATCCGTGAGGATGACCCGGATTTACTCTTTACGAGAGGCTATTATGACTATGAATTCTGCCATTGCAGCGACGGGGTTTATGTGTCGCAAAGCGGCAAGATTATTCAATTCTACGGCCGTAGTACAAAAATGACGGATTACGGTTACTCAAGGGGGCTTGTGTACGACGCGGACAATCATCTGCGGGACGGCTTCGGCGGGGAAATTATCGTATAAAATGGGCTTGGGGAGAAAGAAGGCAACATGGAACGGCTCAAAAGATACTTAAAAAGCGAAGTAACCGGATGGAAGAAAAGGGAGATTGTCTGGCTGGCGTTTGCGACGGGCGTAATCCTCGGGCTATCGATATACTGGGGCGAGAACGCAATCGGCCTGATTATGGCGCTCACCGGCGTTTGGTGCGTGATTCTGACCGGCAAAGGAAAGCGTTCGTCGTTCCTGTTCGGCATCGTGAATGCGGCGCTTTATGCGTACGTGGCATTTGGCGCAAGGTATTACGGCGAAGTCATGTTAAACGCGCTCTATTACCTGCCGATGGGCGTGGTCGGGTGGTTTGCGTGGAAAAAGCACATGGACGATGATACCGGCGAGGTGGTGAAGAAGCGGCTTTCGCTGAAGAACGGGCTTTTGATCTATGCGGCGACAGGACTCGCAATCGTAATCTACGGTTTTGTGCTTGACAAACTCGGCGGGAATCTGCCGTACGTGGACAGCATGAGCACGGTTGTTTCGGTTGTCGCGCAGATTCTTTCCATCGGGCGCCTGATGGAACAGTGGGTACTTTGGGTGGTCGTCGATATCGTGACGGTCATCATGTGGGCCGTGGACTTTGCGAAGGGCGGAGAAACGATTGCAACGCTTGCGATGTGGGCCATCTACCTCGTAAACGCGATTATCATGTTCGTGCGGTGGTACCGCGAGGCAAATCGGAACGAGAAGGCGGCTGCGGAAGGAAGCAGCGAAACGCGGCAGAGCAGCCGGGAAGAACAGAACGAATAGCGGGAGGAATACTATGTATCAGGTCGGAATGTACGGCGGATCGTTCAATCCGCTTCATCTGGGGCATGTGGACTGCATCCTGAAGGCTGCGGGCATGTGCAAAGAACTGTATATCGTTTTAAGCATCGGGTATAAGCGCGACGAAATCGACGCGCGAATCCGTTACCGCTGGCTTTATCAGCTTACGAAGCACATCGGAAACGTGAAGATTATCACCATCACCGACGACGCGGAGACGAAGGCGGGATACGAGCGGGAGCATTGGCAGAAGGATGCCGAAGACGTCAAGAGGCAGGTCGGAAAGAAGATTGATGTTGTCTTCTGCGGAAGTGACTATGACGAAAGCAGCTTCTGGAACGTGTGCTACCCGGAGAGCGAGCTGATTATCCTTCCGAGAAACGGCATCAGCTCCACGGAAATCCGGAAGAACCCTTACGCGCACTGGGACTGGATTCCGCAGGTGGTGCGCCCGTACTACACGAAGAAGGTGCTTCTGACGGGCATCGAGAGCACCGGAAAGAGCACGCTCACAATCAATCTCGCGCATGCATTTAACGCGGAATACATTGACGAGGCCGGGCGCGATATCTCGGAACGGAGCGGCACGGATACGATGATGCTTCCGGAAGATTACACGGAAATCCTGCTGCAGCATAAGCTAAATGAGATGAAGGCGCAGGAGCGCGGAAACCGCCTTCTGTTCATCGATACGGACGCGCTCGTCACATGGTTTTTTATGGATTTTCTTGACGGGGATAACCCGAGGATTGAGGCAAACCGCGTGCTTGCCGACGCAATCGACGCGGTGAACCGCTACGACCTGATTCTGTATCTTGAGCCGGACGTCGAGTTCTTCTTAGACGGCGGCCGCAGCGAGGAAATCCGCGACAACCGCGAGACATACAGTAACCGGATCAAAAACCTGCTCCGCTCGCACGGACACGACTTCGTGAGCATCAGCGGGGAGTACGCGGAGCGGTACGAAAAAGCCGTCCGCGAAGTAAAGAAACTGATCGGAGAGGGGGACAACGCATGAAAAAACAAACCGAAAAAGAATACCTTTCACAGTACGATATCGGCAAGTATCCCCGTCCTTCCGTGACGGCCGACATCGCGGCCTTTATGATCCGCTCGGAGGAAAATGACAACTACAAGATGGACTCCGAAAACAAACTGTCCATCCTGCTTGTGAAGCGCGCAGTGCATCCGTTCAAGGATTGCTGGGCGCTTCCCGGAGGTTTTCTGAAACCCGACGAAACCGTCGAAGAATGCGCCTTCCGCGAGGTGACTGCGGAGGCAAATGTGACACCTGTCTCGCTCATGCCGGTCGGCGCGTTCAGCGAGCCCGGACGGGACCCGAGAGGGTGGGTAATATCCATGGCATTTGCCTCGATTATCAGTGAAGATTCGGTGCGGCAGGTCGGCGGAGACGACGCTTCCGACGCGCAGTGGTTCGATATCCGGTTCGACCGGGAAGAGAACGGGAAGAGCGTGCTTGCGCTTGCGTACGGTGAGACGAAACTGTGCGCAGTGCTTTCCGAGAAGGAGGAGCGGTTCGGGCAGACGTCGTTCCGGGTCGAAGAAAGCGGCGGGCTTGCGTTCGACCATGCGGGAATTATCGCAACCGCATTGACCGCGCTTCGCGAGGGCGCAAGAAACTACGAAACGCTGTTTGATTTCCTTCCGGAGCGCTTCACGTTAACGGCACTTCAGAAGGTGCAGGAGACGATCATGAACATCCAGATTCTTCCGGCCAATTTCCGTCGGAAGGTCAGCGATTACGTCGTCGAAACCGACGAATACACGCAGGGCGCGGGACACCGGCCCGCGAAGCTTTACAGGAGAAAGTAGCGCAGCCTGATGGTTTTTGGTATGTGCACTTTTTGAAAGCCTCTGCAGCCCTTCGATAGCCGTTTTTTTCTATTGTGGTACTCAAACGGTGTTTTGACCGAGGTGAGTACCATTTGACAAAGAAAACTTGGTACTCGCCTGCGTGTTTTGGCGGGGCGGGTACCATTTTTTTGTGAAGTTGAATAGAATGACGGATGGTTTATGGTACCCAACCAGTCTTTCAACCGAGGTGAGTACCATTTGACAAAGATAACTTGGTACTCACCCGTTTGATTTGGTGGAGTGGGTACCATTTTCCGTTGAGAAGGTAACGTGAGAGACAGGGATTGCTCATTTTCCTCTTTTCACAGGAAGCGAGAATATGTTATAATCATAATCGCAAATGGTTTCGATTATGGAAACCGAGAAGGAGGTATGCTGCTATGGATATTACTGCTATGGTGAAAGACGCGGTAGAGAAGATTACGAAAGACGGTGACCTTACGAAGGCTTTTCAGAAGGATCCCGCTGCGACCGTTAAGAAGGTTGCGGGTGACAAGGTTCCTGCGGAAGCAATCGACAAGATTGTCGACGGCGTAAAGGCCAAGATCAAGGTTGACAGCGCAGCGGGTGCGCTTGGTTCCATTAAAAAACTCTTTTAGGCGGATAATTGGGGAATCCCATGCGTGGGATTCCCCGTTTCAGTAGAGAGGGAACGGGTTCATGAGCAATTTCAATCATGCCATTCAATTCGCGGTTGACGCGCACAGCGGATATACAAGAAAAGGGACCGGCTCGCCGTACATCGTGCATCCGATGGAGGTGGCGGCCATTGTATCCACGATGACGCTTGACGATGACATTCTTGCGGCAGCGGCGCTTCATGACGTCGTGGAGGACGCGCAGGTTTCGCTTGAAACCATACGGAACTTCTTCGGTCCTCGCGTTGCGGAACTGGTAGCGTGCGAGTCTGAGGACAAGCGTCCGGACCTTCCGAAATCGGAGACATGGAAAATCCGAAAAGAGGAGACCATCAACCATCTTAAAGCGACCAAGGACATGGCCGTGAAGATAATCACCCTCGGCGACAAACTCTCCAATCTGCGCGCCACGTACCAGTCCTATCTGCGCATCGGAGACGCGGTGTGGAACCAGTTTAACATGAAGGACAAGCAGCTCCACGGCTGGTATTATACCGAGATTCTTGAGGCGGTTTCGGAGCTTTCGGATTATCCGGTATGGAAAGAATACAAATGGTACGTGGAAACGCTTTTCGGATAACCACGGAACCGAAAGGAAAGTGAAGCGGGTGAAAAGTTCTTGTTGACTTTTCGCGAGTTTCCGTATATAATCAATCAGTGTTCGGCTCCATGGTCAAGCGGTTAAGACATCGCCCTTTCACGGCGGTAACAGGGGTTCAAATCCCCTTGGAGTCATTAAACGGTAGTTGGCAGGTTCGCCCCGCTTCGCGGGCCCCTCCTACGAGTTATATTGCAGATTCCTGGCAATCTGCGGGATGTGCTCGCCATTATAATCGCTTCGCGATGGGGCTCGCACAGAGTTGGCAGGTTCTCCCCGCTTCGCGGGTCCCGCCTACCAACATTGGTCATCAGGACTTCGTCAGTTGCTTCGCAACTGCCACCTCATGACATTTGCCGATGTGGCTCAATTGGCAGAGCAGCTGACTTGTAATCAGCAGGTTATCGGT
>CAMZEW010000089.1:0-7400 GCA_947305875.1 uncultured Lachnoclostridium sp. | reverse complement strand
ATCCTCCTGCGCCGCCTCGAGAATCTTCACGGTGTTCGTCATATGTGAGGAAAATGTAGACAGCGACTGCTCAATGCTCTGCTCGTCGCCGATATCCGCGTATACCTCAGGGAAGATTCCGAGAATCGTTCCCGATTGCGCCGGAATATGAAGCCCGGCCTGCCCCATCAGGGCGAACAGCCCGACGGTCTTTAAAGAAACCGTCTTACCGCCGGTATTCGGGCCGGTAATCACGACCATTGAATAGGTCTGTCCGAACGAGATATCAATCGGGACAACCTTCTTCGGATCAATTAACGGATGCCTGCCCTTTATAATCTTCACGGTGCGATCATCCGAGAAATCCGGCTTTACCGCCCGCATCTCTCTCGCGAGCGCCGCCCTTGCGAAGATAAAGTCTAACTCGGTCATCGCCTCGCGGTCATATCGGAGCGATTCCGTCCACGGGGCAAGCATTTCGGAAAGTGCCGCAAGCACTTTCTGAATCTCTTCCGCTTCCTTGATCTCGAGTTCCCTAAGCTCATTGTTCAGCTTTACAATCTCAATCGGTTCGATGAAAGACGTCGAACCCGACGCGGACTGGTCGTGAACCATACCGGAAACCTGGTTTTTATACTCACTCTTATACGGCAGGCAGTACCAGCCGTCGCGCATCGTAATCAAGGCGTCCTGTATCATTCCCGCCTGCGATGCCGCGGAAAGAATCGAGCCGAGGCGTTCGCGGATCTTGTCGCTTGTCGCCTTCATCTTCCTGCGGACGCCCTTCAGTCCGGGGCTTGCGTCATCCGCGATCTCCTCTTCCGAGACGATACAGCGGCTGATTTCCAGTGCCTCTGCCTTCCGCTCCTCAAGGAGGTCAAACTTTTCGGAAAGCGAATCCTCCGGTACATCCGCTCCGCGGTCCCCGGGACAGCCGTAAGATTTGGCTCTCGCGACCGCCGAAAGGAGCGAGCCGATCCGGAGCAGTTCCGGAATCTGCAAACAGCCTCCGCGGTCGAGCCTCAGAAGGCTCTCGCCGATATCCGGTATTCCGCTGAACGAAAGCGTTCCCTTCAGGTTCATCCGGTTTAACGCGTCGGCCGTTTCGGTCTGCAGCCGTTCCGCGTCTTCTTTGGTATCTGCGGGAACCAGTTCCCCGCAGCGTCTGCGCCCGAGATCCGACCCCGCATAATGCACAAGCATCTCGCGGATTTTGTCGAATTCAAGCGTCTTTAATGCTTTTTCATTCATAACAAATCCCCATAATCTGCCTACCACTTAAGGCGGTGCAGTTCCCCCGTACACTTCATCCCGTCGAAATTCTGCTGCCTTAATGCCTCGTAAAGAACGACTGCGGCCGCATTGCTTAAGTTCAGCGAACGCGTCTCTCCGATCATCGGGATGCGGATACAAGTCTCTTCATGGTCCTTGAGAATCTCCTCCGGAATGCCGGCGCTTTCCTTTCCGAACATCAGAAAGCAGTCCGCGTCAAATGTAACGGCCGTATAGGCGCGTCTTGCCTTCGTCGTGGCATAGAACACCTTCGCTCCCGGGTTCTTAGAAAGAAAGTCCTCATAATTCTCGTAGACCGTAACATCCAGTTCTTTCCAGTAGTCCATCCCCGCGCGCCGCAGGTGCTTTTCGTCAAGCGAAAACCCAAGCGGCTTTATGAGATGAAGCCTGGTTCCTGTTGCAACACAGGTACGGCCGATGTTCCCGGTGTTGGCGGGAATCTCCGGCTCAAGTAAAACAATATTCACAATAAACTCCAATCAGGCGTTCGCATTTGCCGCGCATACTTCAGAGCTCACACTCTCCGCACAAGACTTCAGGCGTTCTTCTCTTCGCGAAGCTTCGTGATGAACGCTCTGAGACGGTCAAGCGCGCGCTTCAGGTTCTCAAGCGAATACGCATAGGAAATCCGCAGGAAGCCTTCGCCGCAGTCGCCGAACGCGTTTCCGGGAACAATCGCCACCTTCTGCTCCGAAAGCAGTCTTGTCGCGAATTCCTCGCTCGTCATGCCGAATTCGCGGATGCACGGAAATACATAAAATGCGCCGTAAGGCTCAAAGCAGGGAAGACCCATCTCGCGCAGTTCATGTACCACGAAACGGCGGCGTTTGTCGTAGGAATCCCGCATCATCGCAACATCCTCATCACCGTTCTTCATCGCTTCGATTGCGGCATACTGGCTCATCGTCGGCGCGCACATGATCGCGAACTGATGGATCTTGGTCATCTGCTTAATAATCTCCGCAGGGCCGCAGGCGTAGCCGAGTCTCCAGCCGGTCATCGCGTGTCCCTTTGAGAAGCCGTTGATGACAATGGTCCGCTCGCGCATCCCGGGAAGCGAAGCAATCGAAACGTGCTTCTGCTCATAGGTCAGCTCGCTGTAGATCTCGTCGGAAAGAACGACAATGTCCTTCTCCACGCAGATTTCGGCAATCTCCCGAAGATCCTCCTCGGTCATGATGGCACCGGTCGGATTGTTCGGGAACGGAAGCACGAGAAGCTTCGTCTTATCGGTAACCGCCGCGCGGAGTTCCTCCGCAGTCAGGCGGAATTCATCTTTCTCCTGAAGCTCGATAACTACCGGAACGCCCTGCGTCAGAATGACACACGGTTCATAGGAAACATAGCACGGCTGCGGGATAATCACCTCTTCGCCGGGGCATACCATGGCGCGGATTGCAAGGTCAATCGCTTCACTTCCCCCGACCGTAACCAGAATCTCGCTCTTCGGCTCGTAGGAGAGCCCGTAACGGCGGTTCAGGAAGTTCGCAATCTCGGCTCGGAGCTCGGGAAGTCCCGCATTGCCGGTATAGTGCGTTTTCGCTTTCTCGAGGGAATAGATGCCTTCCTCACGGATGTGATACGGCGTCGCAAAATCCGGCTCGCCTACACCGAGGGAGATGGCGTCCTTCATCTCATGAACAATATCGAAAAATTTACGAATGCCGGAGGGCTTGATGCCCACTACGGCAGGATTCAACGGGTCTCTCACGGGGTAATCAGCATCCTTTCATCTTCCTGTCTCGTTACTAGCGGAATTCCGTGCTCCTTGTACTTCTTAAGCACGAAATGCGTCGCGGTCGAAAGTACGGACTCCATCGGGGCAAGCTTTCCGGATACGAATTCCGCGATGCTCTTTAAGCTGGAGCCGCGGAGCATAACCGTCAGGTCAAAACCGCCGCTCATCAGATAAACCGCTTCCACTTCGTCAAACTGATAGATCCGCTCGGCAATCTCATCAAAACCTTTGCCTCGCTGCGGCGTAACCTTCACCTCGATCATTGCCGTAACCTGATGCTTCTCGGTTTTATCCCAGTCAATCAAAGTCGGATACCCGCAGATAATGAGTTCTTCCTCAAGACGGCGAATCTCTGCAGCCACCTTCGCTTCATCCTCTCCGAGCATAACGGCGAGATCCTTCGCCGTCAGTCTGGCATTCTGATCCAAACTTTCCAAAATCCGCATAGCAAGTTCCATGTCATAATCCTCCGCTTTTTATCCTCGATAAGGCTCCAGACAGCGGACTTCGCCGCCGTTATGAAGCTCTTTTTTATTTCCTTCCCGAAGGCATCCGATATCGGCCGCCTCCGCGCCTTCCGCATAAAGTGCGGAAAGCAGTTTTGATGAATCCCTTGTAATCATCAGGATGCATCCGCCCGAACCGATCTGATACGGATCGATATCCAGCTCCTCGCATACCTCAATCGTCTTCTGGGAAATCGGAATATCCGGCAGGGAAACCGAAAGTCCCGTCCGGATCCGTTCGCTCATTGCGAAAAGTCCCGCATACACGCCGCCGTCTCCGCAGGCATAGGCATATACCATGCCGTTCTTCCGCGCGGTCTCGCAAAGTGCCCGTGCATCAAGCCGTTCCGAAAGTGCCGGAATCTCCGAAAGAAAATGCTTCGGATACTTCCTCTCAAGCCGCTCCCGGTACTGCTCATATAAGAGCACGGTTTCCTCGGCTCCGGTCTGTCCGCATAATACAATCCGGTACTCTCCGTCCGAAAACGATGCGGGTTCGTCCGCTTCGCTTCCGAATGCCGCCGCATGCGCCGTAACGGTATCCGCATCCGTCCGGACAATCGATGCGTCTGACAGCTCCGTAACCGCATAGGCTTCCCTCATGTACGGCCGGATTTCTTCTTCCGGCATATTGTCCGGAACGTTTAACAAAAGCGTGACCGCTTCGGTCTTCCTTCCGCGCGCCGCCAGCACGTTCCGTGCCCGGCATATGGCAAACCGGACGATTGCCGGGGTTCTTCCGTTCATGGTTCCCGATGCGGCAGGGATGTTCCGGTCATGAACCGCTGCCATCCGGACGCACGCGGAAACCGGCATGCCGTCCTTCCGTCCGGCATAGGTCGAGGCCAGATACTTCGCGTTGCCGGTCCGCGCAACAAGCCGCTCAAATTCCGCTGCGCCGATGCTGCCTTTTCCCATTCCGACCTCCGCTTTCTTACCGGCCGTTTCCGCAAAGGGAAACAAAACCCCATATTCGCTTTATTATATCACATTTGACGCGCAAGTATCAAGTTCCAGATTTTTGAAAAGCCTTGACAAGAACGGGGTTTTCCGAGATAATTACAGTAACGATTTTCGAAGGGGGTTTGATTATGGACAGAAAGAGAAACAGAGGCTCCGCTTTAGTCGGAGTAATCTTCGCATTGGTGCTTATCGGAATCGGCGTCGGGGTATTCCTTTTCATCCGCGCGAAGAAGTTCGACCCGGGTACTGTCGAGGATTCGAGAACCTATAAAAACAAATGGGCAGATGTGAAAATAACGGTTCCGGAAGGGTATGCGGTAACCACCAAGGAAGACGGGGATACGAAGATGGTTGCCTTTTCGAAAGACACCAGTATTCTTGTACTTTGTGCCGACAACTCCGAAACAGATCTGGATGCGGGTCTGGAAGAAGTCAGACAGGTCCTGATGCAGACAGGCTCCCAGGTAACTTCCGCATATCCCGGAGTCGGACTGACGGTCAGGGATACCACAACCAAGATGATTGCAGGCAAGTCTTATAAAGTTCTTCCGATTGAGATGAAAGCCGGCACCTACACCGCTTACTATAATCTCTACGGACGCGTAGCCCATGGGAACGGCGTCTTTATCATCGCCGCCTTCGGCACAAGCAAATCGGACATCGACAACTTGATCGGTATGATTGAGGAGTACTGAACACATTACGAAAAGAAATGCCCCGGTCCTTACGGCCGGGGCGTTTTTATGTCATTTACCGCCTCTCGCGGAGTTCGAGAAGCACCGTTACCGCGCTGACGACAGCGGCAGCAACCGCCAGCACCCATACCGGTGCGGCATTGAATGTCTGCAGGTAATAATCCGGCGGAAGAATCTTACGAAGGTAGGATACGACCGGAAGCACCTTCTTCAGGTCAAGCACAATCGGACAGCACAGATAGCTTGCGATTGCGAGAATCGGAATCGCGGCGCATATGGCATTTACCGAAGGAACGGCGACGCGGATAATCTCGCACACGCCCGTAACGAAGAACACGTAAAGGAGCATCACGAAAAGCTCCTTAAAGAAGTTCCCGGCAAGGCCTGCGATGAAGATGCAGACCAGCCCTACTACCGCGGCAAGAAGCGTCGGAAGCAGCAGCGAGCCGTAATTGATAACCGGCCGCTTCTCGTAGCTCATTACCTTGAAACGCCCTTCCGCAGAGTCCTGGAACCAGAAGACGAGGCCGGCAAGCCCGGCGAGGAGAACGAACAAGGCGACCGTGCCGCGGATCGGCTTGGTCAGATAGTTCTCCTGAAGAATCTCTTCCTTCGTGACTTCCGTGTTGGTGTAGTAATCGCGGTAGGAAACCTCGAACACCGTCTCGGCTTCCGCCTGTTTCGCAAGATTCTCGCGGACAGCCGGGCGGATCTCCTCTTCGGTGAGGTTGATTCCGCTTCGCGTCGCAAGGTAGTCCGTCAAGTAATCTTCCATGATGTTACTGTAGAGCTGGACGGTCACGAACTCATTGACAAACTCGGCGAACTGGCTCGTGTCGGATACCACCATCGTAATCGCGCCGGCCCAGTCCTTCGTAAGCATGCGCTGGTGCAGATCCTTCGCGAAGATGTATCCGACCTCGGCGCGTCCCGCAATGACGTCACTGTAGAGGTCGTCTTCCGAATCCGCCATATAGAACGTCGCCGCATAATCGGCTTTCACAAGTTCCTTCGCGACGGTGCGGGCGTATTCGTCGCTTCCGGACGGCACATAGATGCAGGCCCGGAGCGTTTCCTCGTTCTCCTTGATGATAAAGCGGTAGCCGATCAGAATGACCGGAAGCAGAACGAGAATAATGACAAACGAAGGCTTCTTCATAAGACGTTTGGTCATGAGAAGAATCCACATACCCATCCGTTTCATTCGCTCCACCTCCTCTTCCCGACCGAGATGGCCATCGAGCAGGCAAGCACGGCTGCAGCCTCAACGGTTACAATCAGAAGAAGACGCATATCCACCGCGTGCGTCATGCCGTTCTTCATCACATTTAACATCCGAGCCGTAGGCAGATACGCTCCGAATACGCGCACCTTCGAAGGCAGAAATGCCGCAGGCGCGAGAAGACCGGACGCATAGCCCATAATCATCACGAAAAGGAACAGTAAGAGTATTCCGCCGATCTGGTTGGCGGCAAATGTGTAGATAAACACGACAATCGCAGCCGCCAGGAACAATACCGGAAGTCCGCCTAAGAACCAGTAGCCGATTTCCTCAGCCGTCGAAAGGTCTAACACCGAACCGAAGGTCTCGGGGCTTACGAAGAACCATCCGAAGAGCGCGGCGAAAAGAACGCTGTACAGTACCGCGAACAGCGTCCATACGGCAAGATAACGGATGGCAAGAAGCTTCGCCGTACCGATCCGATGCAGCGCGAGCTGTTTTTCAAATGCAATCGGATCGCCCTTTAAAAGCGGTCCGCAGCTGATTCCGCCGAGCAGCAGAAGCAATACGAAAGCGGCGCAGACATAATACTGAACAACGGTCTGGTTGCCGGTTCCGGATGCGGAATCCTTGGAATAGAAGTCTTCCCTGCCCATCGCGAAATCGAAGAACAGATTCTGCGTATCGAGCTCCACACGTTCAACGTCCTGCTCGTTCGAGTCCTCGGGAATCGCGGCGACTATGGTGGCTGTCCGAATGCCCGCCTGCGTCTTTCCGAGAAGGCCGCCCGCTATATCCGCAAGGCCGCCGATCAGCCGGTTGCTGAATCCGTCCATTCTGGGGATATACATCTTCGCGTGCAGTTCTTCGTTGCCGGTTATCGCACTGCCGATGAAATGATCCGGAAAGATTACGGCGCCGGAATACGTGCCGTCTTCAAGCCCCTTAACCGCATCCTCTTCCTCCGCTTCCTCGAAGGTGCAGAGCGCCTCGATGCTCGAAGA
>CAMZEW010000088.1:0-7412 GCA_947305875.1 uncultured Lachnoclostridium sp. | reverse complement strand
AAAGGCTCTTCTTATGAAGAGTGGATCAAGTCCTTCGACGGGAAAATCAAGCTTCTTCTGTTGATGGGGCAGACGGCGGCAAAGATTGAGCTGACCGCAAGAAACATGGGCTTTAACGACATTATCCGCGTGAATTCGATGGAAGAGGCAGTCCGCACTGCTGCGGAACACGCAATCCCCGGAGAAGCGGTTCTTCTGTCCCCGTGCTGCGCAAGCTGGGGCATGTTCAAGAACTACGAAGAGCGCGGCGAAATCTTTAAGAAACTGGTAAGGTCGCTTCCGGATTAAGCTGACCGAAACCTTGTAACGAACGAATCAGAGGGCAAAAACGTGGCTTCAGATTTTTCCATCAAAAACGTGTTCAAAAAAGAAGACGGCGGACGGGAATACGAAAAGAAGAGTGCAAAGCCGAAGCGGTATTTTGATTACACGCTTCTTTTCATCGTGGTTTTTATGATCGTTTTCGGCCTCATCATGATCTACAGCATCAGTGCGTACAATGCCACGAAATACTACGACGACGCGACGCTTTTCGTCCGTAACCAGGGCAAGTACGCGGCCGGCGGACTCGTCCTGATGCTTCTTGTTTCGAAGTTTGATTATCACCTTTATATCGCCCGGTTCGGCACGAAGAAGTTTAAGGTAAACCTTTTGATTATCGGCTTTATTCTTTGCATGGGGCTCCAGCTTCTCGTTCTGTTCCGCGGCGACGGAACCAACGGTTCCAACCGCTGGTTTACGCTCGGCAAATTCTTCAAACTTCAGCCTTCCGAATTATCCAAACTTATGCTGATTCTGATGGTTGCGTTCATCGTTTTCGTTTCGCCGAAACGGCTCGACCGCGCAACCGGATTTCTGCGCGTGCTGTTCTTCACGGCACCGATTATTCTGCTTGTTGCGAAGGAAAATCTGACGACTGCGGCCATCATGGTCGGCATCGTTTTCATCGTTCCGTTCGTATCGAGCCGCAAGACATGGTACTATGTCGTGGCATTTTTCGCCGTGCTCATATTCGGTCTTGTTTTCATCAAGCTCGCAGGATACCGTGCCGCACGCGTGCAGGTGTGGAAGGATATTGAGAACACGCCCGGCGGTTACCAGGTGCTCCAGGGGCTTTACGCGATTGCCAGCGGCGGCTGGTTCGGCAAGGGACTCGGCAACAGCATTCAGAAACTCGGCTACATTCCGGAAGTGCATACGGATATGATTTTCACCTGTATCGTTGAGGAACTCGGCATTGTCGGCGGGTTATTCCTGATAGCAATGTACGTAATCCTTCTCATGCGGATTTATAAGATTTCGGCGAACGCGCCCGATCTTTTCGGTTCTCTGATTGCGGTCGGCGTATTCGTTCAGATTGCGCTTCAGGCGATTCTCAATATCGCGGTAGTTACGAACACGATCCCTTCGACCGGAATTCCGCTCCCGTTCATCAGCTACGGCGGAAGCTCGCTTCTGTTTCTGATGCTCGAAATCGGACTGGTTCTCAATGTTTCGAATCAGATTGAATATGACGCGGCTCCGCAGCAGTTACAGCAGCCGCAGCAGCAGTAACAGGGGTTCTTTGATATGGCAAAGATTATCAAACTGGAAAAACGAACCGTCCGTCTGCTGAAGATTGCGGCCGTAATTCTTTCGGTCATTCTTTTGATTGTAATCTTCCTTGTATGGTTCCGTAAGACCTATAAAATCGACCGCGAGAAGGACGTCAAGGTCACCGTCATCGGCATGAGCGGACGGTATTCGGAAGCGGCAATTCGGGATTACACACTCGACAAATGGTACAAGAATTACTGGATACTGGTCAAGTGGTATTATAAGTACAAGAAGACCGAACCGCTCCCGTATCTTGAGAAAATTACGGTAAATGTAACGGATGACGGCAAGATCGAAATCCGCGCATATGAGAAGATGCCGATCGGCTGTATCTATGAAATGGGCAATTATCTCTATTTCGACACCGACGGCATTATCGTTTCGTCAAAAACCGAAAATGTGGAAAAACTGCCGGTCATCACCGGCTTAACTTATACCGAGGCCGCCCTGTACCGCGAATTCAAGACGCAGCGGAGCGATTTGGCCCGCGTCGTGATGAATCTCGTACGACAGCTGCAGAAATATGAAATTACGGCAGAAGAGATCCATTTCGGGGAAGACAATGAGGTTTATCTTCTGTGTGACGGCAACCGTTTTGACCTCGGAACGAGGGAAACTTACGATGTTCAGATCGGTATGATACGCGGAATTCTCGATCAAATCGGCGGAAGATCGGTAAAATATCATTTTCACATGGAAAATGTTGAGAATGATACGGATAATGTAAATGCTACAATCATAGAAAGACAGTCTGTAGAATAAAAACCGGAAAATTAGTCTGTTGTAGAAAAAATCAAGAAAAATCAAGTTTTTTTTAAATTCTACTTGCATCTCACGACTTTTCGTACTATAGTAGTATTAGATTTTTGTGCATATCTTTTTTTCTTGATATAATTTTTTAAGGAGGACAAACCCTTGCTTGAGATTAAAGGTGATGAAAGAGAAGCCGGCGCAAGAATTATCGTAATCGGTGTCGGCGGTGCCGGCAACAATGCGGTTAACCGGATGATTGAAGAAGGTATCCAGTGCGTTGAGTTCGTATGTGTAAATACGGACCGTCAGCATTTGAAGAACTGTAAAGCACCGACCTGCATCCAGATCGGTGAAAAACTGACGAAGGGCCTCGGCGCAGGTTCTCAGCCGGATGTCGGTGAGAAGGCTGCGGAAGAAAGCAAGGAAGAGCTCACCCAGATGATCAAGGGTGCCGACATGGTATTTGTTACCTGCGGTATGGGCGGCGGTACCGGAACCGGTGCGGCTCCCGTTGTAGCCCAGATTGCGAAGGAACTCGGCGTACTTACCGTCGGTATCGTAACGAAGCCGTTCCGTTTTGAAGCAAAGCAGCGTATGGCGAACGCAATCTCCGGCATTGAGAGACTGCGCCAGCATGTAGATACTTTGATCGTTATCCCGAATGACCGTCTTCTTGAGATTGTTGACCGCCGCACCACGATGCCGGAAGCTCTCCGCAAGGCGGACGAGGTTCTCCAGCAGGGTGTTCAGGGTATCACCGATCTGATTAACGATACCGCATTGATCAACCTCGACTTTGCGGATGTACAGACCGTCATGAAGGACAAGGGCATCGCTCATATCGGTATCGGTTACGGCACCGGCGATGACAAGTGCATGGAAGCTGTTAAGCAGGCCACCACTTCGCCGCTTCTCGAAACCAACATCGAAGGCGCAAGCCACGTTATCCTGCAGATTGCCGGCGCTGTCAGCCTGATTGAAGTAAACGAAGCAGCCACCTACGTTCAGGAACTCTGCGGCGAGGATGCCAACATTATCTTCGGCGCAATGTACGATGAGACGATTCCGGACCAGTGCCGCATCACGGTTATTGCGACCGGCCTTGACGAGAACAGCAAGGGAAGCAGCCAGTCCTCTTCGTCCCGCAGCAATTACTACGGCGGCAACACCCAGAAGAAGGCTGCGACAGCCGCTCCCGGATATACCGGATTCGGTTTCATGAACAGCCGCACGACTTCGTCCGTTGCGAAGCCCGCAGCAGCACCCGCTCCGGCAGCGGCACCCGCTCCGAGCCCGGTGGTTTCCACTCCGAAGCCCGTATTCGTTTCCGCTCCCGCGGAGAGCGCTCCGGTTTATGCGAAGCCCGAGCCGAAGGAAACGCAGAGCGGCGGAATCAAGATTCCGGAGTTCCTGCAGAAGAACAAGAAATAATCGACTTGAATATAGTGTGAATGGGAAGGAACCGCCTCGCTGCGGTTCTTTCTTTTTTCTCTAAGGAATGAAGGACGAGAGGTACTTGAAGCCATAGAGAAATAGTGGTATAATAATAGAGCGCGTTTGATATGTCATTTTACGGAATTGTTTTATATAAAGGAGGTTCGCTTTATGAATGATAACAGACCTTCCGGAAGGAAGAAAAATGTTACCGGTTCGAATGCCGACGTTCATAAGAGGGGAGACGGTCTCGGGACCGGTCCCGTGGGACAGGGTTACGGGTCCGGCAACAGCCCGCGTCCGTCCGGCGGTTCGGGTTCCGGCGGAAGCGGTCCGACACGTGCGGCAATCGGCGGCGGTTCGATTCTGATGATTCTGCTTGTGCTCCTTCTCAGCAAGGGGAACTTAAGCGGACTGCTCGGCGGTTTGCTCGGCGGTACCGGCTCGGACGGAACCGAAGAGGACCAGACTACCGTTGTCAGTTCTCCCGCGCCTACGCAGAAGGTGGACAACACCGTTGCGAAGGGTGCCCGTGCGAAGCGTACGGTTTTGAAAGGTGACGGGACGGATACCGTTACGATTATGATTTATATGTGCGGTACCGACCTTGAGTCGAAGTACGGCATGGCGACCAATGACCTGAACGAGATGAAGAAAGCCTCGTTCGGGGACAATGTCCGCATAATCGTATGTACCGGCGGCTGCAAACAGTGGAAGACGACCGGCATCAGAACCGACGTGAACCAGATCTACCGCGTCACGCCCGGTAACATCACGAAGCTTGAGGATAATTTCGGCAAGAAGGCGATGACCGATCCGACCAACCTGTCGGATTTCATCAAGTACTGTGCAAACAATTATAAAGCAGACCGTTATTTCCTGATTCTCTGGGATCACGGCGGCGGATCCGTCAGCGGATACGGTTATGACGAGAAGAACACGAAAAGCGGTTCAATGAATCTCGCGGGAATCAACAGCGCGCTGAAGGCCGGCGGCGTCACATTTGACATCATCGGATTCGACGCCTGCCTGATGGCTACGGCCGAGACGGCTCTGATGCTTGACAATTATGCCGATTACCTGATCGCGTCCGAAGAGACCGAGCCCGGTATCGGATGGTATTACACGAACTGGCTGACGGCACTCGGTAAGAAGCCGTCGACCTCGTCACTCGAACTCGGAAAGATGATTGTGGACGATTTCGTTTCGACCTGCGCTTCGAAATGCCGCGGGCAGAAGACGACGCTTTCCGTCATCGACCTTGCGGAATTTGCCTATACCGTTCCTTCGAAGCTCACCGATTTCGCAAAGTCCGTCAGCGTGAAGCTGAAGGATAAGGAATACGATGCGGTTTCGGATGCGCGTGCGGGCACGAGAGAATTTGCGACAAGCACGAAGATCGACCAGGTTGACCTTGTCGACCTTGCTCAGAGAATGTCCACGAAAGAGGGTACGGCGCTTGCAAACGCCGTGAAGGGCGCGGTCAAGTACAACAACACCTCGTCCAACATGACGAACGCCTACGGCGTGTCGATTTACTTCCCGTATCAGAAGACTTCGGGCGTCGATAAGGCGTGCAGCACTTATAACCAAATCGGCATGGACTCCGAATACGCGAAATGTATCAAGGAATTTGCGGCGCTTGAGACGACCGGACAGATTGCCGGAGGCGGATCTTCTTCGCCGATGGGCTCGCTTCTCGATATCGGCAGTTCGCTTGTCGGCGGCGGTGGCGGCGGAGATCTTCTGACTACGCTGATCGGAAGCTTCCTTGGCGGAAGCGGACGGAGCATTGAGGGACTTTCCCCGGACAATACCGAATACCTGAAGGAACAGGATTCCGCTGCGCTTGCCGAGTACGTATCCGGACATATGCTGACAGGTGACCTTTCGTTTGCAAAGAAAGGTGACGACTACGTCCTGACGCTTACGGAAGAGAACTGGAATCTTGTGCATCTTTGCGACAAGAACATGTTCATCGATGACGGCGAGGGCTATATCGACCTCGGCCTTGACGATGTGTTTACTTATGACGATGACGGCAATCTCGTTGCCGATATTTCGAAGACCTGGGTGGCGATTAACGGCCAGGTGGTAGCATATTATCATACCGACAGCGAAGGCAGCGGCGATAAGGTTTACCATTACGGCTACGTGCCCGCGATGGTGGACGGAACGCGCTGTGAGATTCAGCTCTGCTTTGATCCGAACGGAATCGGAAGCGTAATCGGCGTGCTTCCCGTTTATCTGCACGGCGAGACCGAAACGGTTGCGAAGGGCGTGGAAGAGCTGAAGGTCGGCAGCACGATCGAATTCCTTTGCGATTACTACACCTATGACGGCACCTACTACGACAGCTATTATCTCGGCGAGCCGATGCAGTACAGGGGCGATATCGCTGTATCCGACGTCGAACTGAAGAATTACAACGTGAAGATTCTGTACCGTCTGACCGATATCTATAATCAGGAATACTGGACGCGTGCCATCATGCGTTAAGAACCGTTTGGAGGTATTCATGTTCGCAGATGCGATCGAAAAAGCGTTGGGATTTGTCCGTCCGATTAAGACGATCTCACGCATGTATAAATCGAATGACATTATCCCGAGAACGGCGACGATGTTCTTTGTAAACGGTGAGGGAGAAGCGGTGACAAGCCGCCATGTTGCCGAGGAAATCATGAAATCGGCCCGTCTGAACTCCCGTTACGAGTCCTTCCGAAAGGAACGGAGCGGGCTTCCGCCGGAAGCCAATATGCGGATTGAGATTAACCGCATGGAACGGCGTTACGATTACGCAAAGGGCGAATCCAAAGTCCAGCTCCGGTATCATTTTCCGGGATGCTATGAAAAGATTGCAAGACTCGGCATCGAGATGCATACGTTTTACGATCTGGCCCTGATCAAACTGAGCGGACAGGGAGCGTGCGTCTACAAGGGATGCGGGGAATTGCTCGGCGCGGCGAAGAAGCCGCGTGTCGGGATGAGTGTAGCGGGAATCGGTTATCCGGTCACGGAATTTGACGATTTCCAATTATCCCGCGAGAAGGACGAGATTCAATGGACGACAAAGGGGACGCATACGGTTACGCCTTACCCTGCGCAGGGGATGATCGTCCGCATAGCGAAGAACGACGAGAACCGGATCATGACGTTTGAAGTGTCCGGCTTCCGCGGCGACGGATATTGCGGGGCGCCGGTGTTTGATCAGAACGGGACGGTTCTCGGAATGGTTACCGGTTCCGTCACCCGTATGGTTGACGGACAGCCGATGATTCTCACCGAATGCGTGAGCGCGGAGATCATCCGGGGTTTTTTAAAAGAAAAAAATGTTCGCTTCCATGAAGCGTGACGGAGTATGAAAATGAATCAGAAAAGGTGCGGAGTACGAATCGGAGCAGGATTGTTGCTTCTGGTATTCTGCGCCTTTTTTCTGTCCTTTCACGCTTATGCGGAGGACATCGAAGGGACGTTTACCTATGTGACGTCCGGCATTGAGAAGAAAGCGGAACAGAAGGAAGCGGCCTTTGTGTACCGTGATTCCTACTGGGAGCGTTCTTCCTACGAACTGAATACGGAGCTTGCCGCGCTTTCGTACCGACAGTCGTTCGCCGCATGCAAGCTGGTCG
>CAMZEW010000087.1:0-7446 GCA_947305875.1 uncultured Lachnoclostridium sp. | reverse complement strand
GTTTCTGCCGAGCGGTGAGAAGTATTTCGAGGTCGTGACCTTGATTGCCGAACCGTCTCCGAGCGGAATCAGAGACTGTACGATGCCCTTACCGAAGCTCTTGGTGCCGATCAGCGTCGCTGCGCCGTAATCCTGCAGACATCCGCAGAATACTTCGGAAGCGCTTGCGCTGTTGCCGTTAATCAGTACCGCAATCGGAACATCGAGCGTGCGGTCGCTTTGCGAATAGCACTCGTCACGGTTGCCGTTCTTGTCTTCCATGTAGATCAGCAGCTTGCCCTTCGGAAGAATCCGTCCGAGCATTCCGTTCACCGTCGTGAGCATTCCGCCGGGATTGTCACGAAGGTCTACAATCAGTGCCTTCATTCCCTGCGCCTCGAGGTCGTCCACCGCGTTGATGAACTGATCCTCGGTAACCTTATCGAATTCCGAAACGGCAATGTATCCGATTTTGTTATCAAGCATCTGATACTCAACTGTCGGAACCTCAATCTTCGCACGGACAACCGTAATCTCCAGATAATCGGAAATCGTGGAACGGTAAATCTTCAGATGCACTGACGTTCCGGGCTCTCCGCGGATAAGGCTGACAACGGAGTCGAGATTCATGCCGAGAACGCTCTCCCCTTCAATTTCGCAGATAACGTCTCCCGGAAGAATTCCTGCGTTGTATGCAGGACCGTCCTTGAACGGCTTGACAAACTCCGCGTTTCCTTCGGCATTGGTTGTAACGGTAGATCCGACACCGGCATAGTTGCCGTCGGTCGTCTCTAAAAACTGTTTAAACTCTTCAGCCGGAAAGTATACGGTATACGGGTCGCCGAGACTGTCTATAAGCCCCGAATAAATGCCTTCGGTGGCCTTGTCGTAGTCGATATCCCCCATATAATACTTTTCCAGAACATCTTTTATCTTGTCAATCTTTGCGGAATACGCGTCCTGGTTTAAATCCGTGGAAGGATTATCCACCGGTTTCGTAATATCCGACAGCTTGTTCTCGTCTTCCGGAACAGAACATCCGAAAAGCAATACGGCAAGCATCAGGATTACCGCAAGCACCGGCATGCGCCGCGAATCGTTCTTCATGAAAATCTCTCCTGCCATGTCCCGGCTTATTTATTCAGATAAGGCGCGGGATCTATGTAATTTCCGTTCAGGGACAGCGAAAAATGTAAATGCGGCCCGGTCGAGATTCCGGTACTTCCCACAAGTCCGATGACCTGTCCCTGCTGTACGTACTGTCCTTTGGAAACCTTGATTACGGACAAATGCATATAATGCGTTGAATAGCCGTTTCCGTGATTGATTGTAACCACGTTTCCGCCGCCGCCCGTAGTCATTCCGGCGCCGGAAACCGTTCCCGCAAGAACCGCTACAACCTCCGCTCCGAGCTTGCCGCCGATGTCCCAGCCTTTATGGAAGGAACTGGCGCCTGCACAAGGCGGCGTACGCGGACCGAACGTCGCGCCGACGCGGTAGTCGCCGGGAAGCGGCCAGATCATCTTGCTGAGACTTGTTTCACCCGAAAGCGGTACGTCCTTGGCATTTCCGTATGCGGCAACGGGCTGCTGCTTGGCGGCCTGCTCCATCGCCTTACGGCGCTCTTCCTCTTCCTTCTTCCGGCGGATTTCCTCCTGCTGGCGGATATATTCCTTCTGCTCCGCTACGGCCTGGTCGTAATCCTTCTGCGCGGACGCGAATTCGGCGATATAAACCTCGAGCAGTTCCTCGCTTGCGCCGATTTTCTTCTCATATTCGGAAAGAGCATCCTCTTTTGCGGAGATGATTTCATTGATATAATTCACTTCCGCGTCGTACATTTCCTTGGAAAGATTCATCTGCTCCACCTGTAGTCCGAGAATCTTCCGCCGCTCTTCGACGTCGTTCTTGGCCAGTGTGTAATTCACCAACAGGTTATGATCATATTCGTTAATCCTCTGAATATATTCCGATGTGTTCAGAATGTCGGCAAGGCTTTTCGACTGCATATACATCTCAAGCGCATCAATCTGCCCGTTTTCGTAAATGTAACGAATCCGTTTCTTCATGGATTCATACTGGTTGGCAAGCGCTTCTTCCGCCTGCGCCAGTTCAATGGTTGCCTGGTCGAATTCTTCCGTAAGACGGTCTAATTCCGCTCTCATCGCATCCATCTGAAGTGCGGTTTCCGTCTGCTTCTCATCCATAACCTGAAGATAAGCCATGATGTCATCGGCTTCCCGCTGCAGCTGCTTGATTTCCGCATCCAGCTGATTCTTTCTTGCTGCGGCCTCTTCCTTCTTCTTCTTGGTTTCATTGACCTTGTCCTGATATTTGTCTTTAAGGACAAGCGTTCCGTCAAGAGCGCCGGAACCTTTCGCATCGGCGACATTTCCCGAGAAGAAGGCAAGCGTCAGCATCGGAATCAGGATTCCGAGTGAAAACAGAAATGCCGTCGCAACCAGCAGCCTTTTCACAAGTTTTGTCATTTTGTTCCTCCCCATATTCCTTACGTTCCGCAATCAGATATGACGGATTTTACGAAGCTCACGGTTCATCGTGAAGTAACTTCCGAGGAAACCGAGCCCGATTCCGATTCCGACAATCAGCGGAGACAGTTGAGCAAATATATCATATACCGATACGACGTCCATTCCGGATGTGAACAGTCCCGTGAACTTGGTACCGATAAATTCAATCACCTTATAGTAAACAAGGTACAGAATGGCGAGCGGGATTGCCGCTCCCAGAAGTCCGAGCGTAATTCCTTCCACGATGAACGGGAAGCGGATGAACCGGTCGGTCGCACCGATCAGGTGCATAATCGAAATCTCGTTCTTCCGGACCGATACGCCGACACTGATCGTCGTGCTGATCAGGAACAGCGCAATCACCAAAAGCAAACCGATCAAAACGCTCGAGCTGATACTGATAATCCGGTTGG
The DNA here is from genome assembly GCA_947305875.1 of uncultured Lachnoclostridium sp. Taxonomy (GTDB): domain Bacteria; phylum Bacillota; class Clostridia; order Lachnospirales; family Lachnospiraceae; genus ISDg. The sequence continues at coordinate 4,523 of CAMZEW010000087.1, read as the reverse complement.
CGCGGGTCAGCGTGGTCACAAGCTGGCTTGTGTCATTTACCTGCCTTACCTTCGGAAGTACCTTGATATCTTCCACGAGTCTTCCCTGGTCTTCCACGGTCTTAAAGAAGATTTCGAAGGACGAGGAATTCTCAAGCGGATTGTCATCTCCGAACGACTCTAAAAGCTTCGCGTCGGTCAGGTAATTCTTGATGAAATCCTGCCACGCCTTCTCGCCGGAGATGTACTTAACGCTCTTCACGCCTTCCATTGCCGTAATCCGGTTAAGCAGTCCGACCTTCTCCTCCTCCGTGATTCCGTCGTCGAAGAAGATTGTAATGCCGACGTTGGATTCCGCCTCACGAATCATGTAGCGAAGGTTTGATACGACGAAGAACATAACCCCGAACAGAAACAGGCAGGTTGTCATGGTCAGGACGGATGCAAAGGAGAACATGCGGTTGCGGCGGATGTTCTTCAACCCCTGCCCGACGTTATAGAAAAAACTATCCACGGGCGTATCCTCCCTTCTTGTTGTCCTCGACAATCGTACCTTCCTGCAGGGCGACAACGCGCTTCTGCATCTGGTCGACAACCGCCTGGTCGTGCGTTACGATAACGACCGTCGTTCCGCGGCGGTTAATCTCTTCGAGAAGGGACATGATTTCCAGGGAATTCTGCGGGTCGAGGTTACCGGTGGGCTCGTCCGCAAGAATAATCATCGGATTATTGACGAGCGCTCTCGCAATCGCGACACGCTGCTGTTCACCGCCGGACAGCTCATTCGGGAAGTTCTTGTACTTCTGCGACAGCCCGACAAGGTGCAGTACCTTCGAGACTTCCTTCGGGATGTCTTTCTTCCGCGCGCCGACGACTCTCTGGGCAAATGCCACGTTATCGAATACGTTGCGGTCCGGCAGCAGACGGAAATCCTGGAACACGATTCCGATGTTACGGCGGTACTTCGATACATGACGGCGGCGAAGCTTCGCAAGGTTCTTGCCGGCAATGTAAATCTTTCCGCCCGAAGGGGAAATCTCACGCATCATCAGACGGATCATCGTGGATTTACCGGATCCGGAAGGACCGACGATGAATACGAACTCACCCTTCTTGATGGAGAAGGAAACATCCACCAATGCGACGCTGTCCTCAACCTGTCCTTCGTATTCCTTATGTACATGATCAAAAACGATAACCGGCTGCTCCGCTTCGTAGTTCTCACGGGCTGCATCGATATCGTATGCTTCTTTCTGAGGTTCTTCCGGAAGATCCAAAGAAAGCTGCTCCGGTTCCTTAATGAGTCCGGCGCTCTCCTGTGCTCTTCTGAGTTCCTCCGTAGAAGCTCCGCTTGCCTTCTCGGCGATTGCAAGGAGTTCCGCAAAGGAATCACCGCCCGCCTTCGAAGTGTCCTCCTTCGTATCAAGGGCAGCTTCTGCGGCTTTATCCAATTCCTCGGTTGCCGCAGCCCATGCTAAAGCTTCTTCCTCTGCTTCCGCGCTTATGGCATCCGTAGTGTCGGTAACCTCCGAAACGGTTTCTGCAACGGTTTCCGTAGCATTCTCCATAACTGCGTCCGCTGCGGCTTCGATATCCTCCGTAACGGTCTCTCCGGCTGTCTCCGCCGCGGTTTCCGCTCCGGAAGCCATGCCCTTAAGGGCTGCTTCCGCGTTCGCGATTGCATCTGCCGTAGCAGCCTGCGCTTCGGCTACCGCTTTCCAAGCGTCCGTAACGGAATCCGACACGCCGGACCCTTCGGAACCGGCAGTCGTTAAGACGTCTTTCTCTTCTGTCATTTTGCCTCCACTTGTTTAACAATTACTGATAATACTTTTTTAATTCTCCAGACTCTCCATGTACTTCATGTACTTCACGACCATAAGGGCGATCTTGAAGGTAATGGCGTCATCGAACACGCGCAGGTTCAGGTTGGTGCTCTTCTGGAGCTTGTCTAACCGGTACACGAGCGTGTTTCTGTGGATATAAAGCTCTCTGGACGTTTCGGAAACGTTCAGGCTGTTCTCAAAGAACTTGTTGATCGTAACAAGCGTCTCTTCGTCGAAATCGTCCGGCGACTTGCCGTCGAAAATCTCACGGATAAACATCTTGCAGAGCGGCATCGGCAGCTGGAAGATCAGACGGCCGATTCCGAGGTTATTGTAAGCGACAACCTTGCGTTCGCTGTAGAAAATCTTTCCTACGTCGAGAGCCATCTTGGCTTCCTTATACGACCGCGAGATGTCCTTAATCTCATTGACGATGGTTCCGTATGCCACATGTACCTTGCTCATTGCTTCGGTATTCAGCATGTCGACGATCACCTTGGCGGTGTTCATCAGGTTATCGTAACCCTCGTTCTGCTTCAGTTCCTTGACAATGATGATGTTCCGCTCATCCACGGCCGTGATGAAATCACGGGGCTTGCCGGCGAAAAGCGTACGGACGGTCTCAAGCGCGTTCGTATCCTTCTCGTTCTTCGTCTCGATCAGGTAAACCACACGTTTGGCATCCGTCTCGATATGCAGCTTCTTGGCGCGGTTATAGATGTCCACGAGAAGCAGGTTGTCAAGAAGCAGGTTCTTGATGAAGTTATCCTTGTCAAAACGCTCCTTGTACGCAACAAGAAGATTCTGAATCTGGAACGTTGCCAGCTTGCCGACCATGTAAACATCGTCGGAGTCCCCACGGGCAAGCAGAATGTATTCCAGCTGATGGTCGTCATAGACCTTAAAGAACTGACATTCCGAGATTACCTGGCTGTCCGCCTGGGAATCGGCAAATGCCGACACCATTGACTCGTAATTGTCCGTATTATTCATGGTGGAAGCGAGCGGCTTTCCTTCCGTATCCATCACGCACAGGTCGACCCGCGTGATCGATTTCATTCCGTCGATTGTATTCTGCAATATCTGATTTGAAATCATGGAGCTGCTTACCGGACCTTTCCCGAATTCAGTTTTTATCTGCATAAATGCCCATTAAAACCTATTGTCATTCTATCATTTTCGGTGTCAATAGGCAAGAAAAAAATGCCCCCGTAACACAATTATTACAGAGTGGTCACGAAATGAACACAGTTTCAAAAAACGTCCGTAAAAACGCAAAAAACGGGACGGGAGAATTGCTCTCCCATCCCGGAAAATGCCACGCCTTACGGCACCCATACCTTCGGCTTCGTGGGGTCGTCAAAAAGGGGTCTTTCAAAGCCGGCCTTCAGACGTTCTTCGTAACTCATCGTGTCTGCTTTCGGAAGACCTTCTTTATCCCAGTAATGCTGCGTATCCGTCATAAACTGCTCGGTCTGGTTCAGATAAGTGAAACTGTAATAACCGTGTCCGTTCCAGCCCCAGCACGGGTCGACATAATACCAGTACATGCCGATATAAATCATGTTCCAGCCATGCGCCTCACGCTCCTCAAAGGCGGTACCGCTGACGTTGATGACCTGCATGCCGATCATCGAGCACAGAAGGTTAAACGTCGTGGAATAACCGGTACAGATACCGAGTCCGGAGTACAGCGCTCCGAGCGGATTGTCGGAGTTCAGCTGCTCGCCCTCGATTGAATAGTGGCCGTAATCGTAATCCACATGCATGACGATATACTTGTAAATAGCCTTCTCCGCCTCAAGGAAAGTCAATTCCTTTCCGCCGAGCGTATCCTGAAGAATCTGAGAACACTTATCATAAAGCCACAGGTCTTCCGGCTCGGTAAGAAGGTCCCGTTTTCCGGTCTTATAGGCTTCCACAATCAGCGGATTGTAGCCGACCTCGTAGTTTTCGCTGTAATGCTTCGTAAGGTCCGGCTCGGGAGTCGGCTTATCGGGGTCCGGTTCAGCCGTCGGAGTCGGCGTTTCGGTCGGTATCGGGCTCGGCGTCGCCATATGCGAAGGGCTGATGAACTTCGGCACATAATCCGGATCGAGCGCTCGCTCAATACTCGGAACCGCCGTCCCGTAATTGTCGCAGACAAGGAAGATAATATAGCGGTCGTATTGCAGAATCTCCCCCTTCTGAAGCTTCTCAACCTCTGCGGGTTCGTACCCGGTGAACGCGCGGATACGGCTCTCCATACGCTCCTCAAAGGCCTTCTTCACCTTGCTCCGGTTTTCTTCCTTCTTCACGATCGCAACGGCAACCTCATCGGCGCTGCCGCCTGCAGAACCGACATAATAGAAATCCGTCATGTAATCCGGTAACTCTTCGTCTCCGTATACAAGGTCAAAGTAGGACGCGTCGGATTCAATCGAGAATTCCTCGACATTGCCTCCGGCAAATCCGTGCTGGCTGAACACAGCCGTCGCGGCTATCTCAAATGCGGTAACGTCACCGTATTTTGTTTTCTTCTTTTTACTGTCCTCTTCTTCCTCTCCGCCGCATGCCGTCATCGAAAACAGCATGACCGAAATCAGAAGAAGCGCAATCATTCTCTTATAAATCTTCATCGTTTCTCCCCTTCAATAAAACAGGGACTGCCGAAGCAGTCCCTGCAAAATGGCATTACAATTAGTGAGTGATAATCTGCTCGGTCTCTTTGTCAAAGAC
>CAMZEW010000086.1:0-7533 GCA_947305875.1 uncultured Lachnoclostridium sp. | reverse complement strand
CGGTCCGCCGTACAGCTCGTATCCTGCCACACAGTCCACGACGCGGTCCGCGCCGAGTTCCTTCGGGTTTGCCATATTAATCCGAAGACCGGTCTTCGTGCCGGCGCTGATGACAATCGGCGTGCGGTTCAGATACTTTATAATTCCGGAATTCAGCGAATACATGATGCCCGGCACAACGGAAGCGACAATCACATCCGCGAGCTCCTCCGGGTCGCAGCCGCACTCGGAAAGAAGCGTCCGGATCCAGACGCCGAACTCGTCCGAAGTCCGCTGCATCTTCGTCGTCATGCGGAAGGTTTTCAGAAGTTCCTTCCCTTTAAAAATACCGAACGTAATGTTCGTATTGCCTACATCGATTCCGAGAAGCAATTCCTTTTTCATGTCTCCGCCCCTTTCTCCTGTTCCTCCGGGTCAATTCCTAAAAAGAACACTTTAAAATACAGTTCCAAGGACTCGAGGAAATCTCTTTCCTCCGCCTGAATCTTTTTGATTTCGAGGGCGCTTCCGATTTCATCGAACATCGCGTCCGCCTCGTTCGCAGACACCGAGAATTCGAGATTTCCGTCCTCGTCATACTGAAGCATAAGCCGTCCGCCGACCTTTTCCGTGAAACAGACACACAGAATCTTGAGCTGATCCTTCACGTCCTGCGGCAGATTATCGAAGTCCGGATTCAGATAAAACAGTTTTTCGTAAGCGCTTGCCCCGCAGAGCACCACCTTGTCCTGATACATTAGGAAAGCGCCTCCTCGGATAGCGTAGCAAACATAACCGCCTTAATCGTATGCATGCGGTTCTCGGCCTCATCGAAAACTTTACTGTACTTGGATTCGAATACTTCGTCAGTCACTTCCATCTCATTGAGACCGAATTTCTCGCTGATCGTCTTGCCGATGCCGGTGTTGAGGTCATGGAAGCTCGGGAGGCAATGTAAGAAGATGGCATTTTCCGAAGCGTTCTTCATGCAGTCCATGTTCACCTGATAAGGAAGCAGGTCATGAATCCGCTCGTTCCATACTTCGTCGGGCTCACCCATCGAAACCCATACGTCGGTCGAGATAACGTCGGCGCCCTTCGTGCCCTCCGTTACATCTTCGGTAAATGTCATCGTCCCGCCGGAAGCCTTCGCGTACTCTTCGCAAACCCTTCTGAGTTCTTCGTTCGGCCAGTATTTCTTCGGCGCGCAGCATACGAAATGAAGCCCGAGCTTGCTGCATACAATCATCAGGGAGTTGCCGGTATTGTAGCGCGCATCGCCGAGATAAGCGAACTTGATGCCCTTCAGGTAACCGAAATGGTCCCTTACGGTCAGCATGTCGGCAAGCATCTGCGTCGGATGATACTCATTCGTGAGTCCGTTCCACACCGGAACGCCGGAGTCCTTCGCGAGCGTCTCGACAATCTCCTGCCCGTAGCCGCGGTACTCAATTCCGTCGAACATTCTGCCGAGCACTCTGGCGGTATCGGCAATGCTCTCCTTCTTTCCGATCTGCGAAGCGGACGGATCAAGATAGGTCGTTCCCATGCCGAGATCATGCGCGGCCACTTCGAACGAGCAGCGGGTTCTCGTGCTCGTCTTCTCAAAAATCAAAGCAATATTCTTCCCCTCGCAGCCGGACACGTGGATGCGCTTCTTCTTTCTGTCGCGCAGCTCCGCCGCAAGGTCAAGGAGTTCGATAATCTCCTCGGGCGTATAATCCTTAAGGGTTAAAAACGATCTTCCTTTCATTTTCATAACAGCATCCCTCCTGTTTAATATTCCACCTTGAAAAGCGTCAGCCCGTGCGCCGGTGCCGTAGGTCCCGCAAGCGCGCGGTCCGCTCCTTCAAGAATCTCTTTCATCTCCTCGGGGTTCCGCTTTCCTTCCCCGATTTCAAGAAGCGTTCCCGTCAATATCCTTACCATATTCGGCAGAAATCCGTTCCCGGTGTACGATATCGTAATCTCCGGATACTCCGCCTCGCCTTCTTTTCGGATACTTTCGGCAAATGTAACCGCATATACGGTCCGCATCGTCGATTTGTTATAATGCCGGTTCCCGAGAAAGCTTCGGAAATCGTGCTCGCCGGTAACGTATTCCGCCGCTTCGCGCATCGCCCGGACATCAAGCGTCTCCGGGTGCCAAAGCACGTACTGCCTTCCGAATACCGGCCGGAGCGGTCCGGTAATAATCCGGTATACGTAGGTCTTCCGCTTCGCGTTGAGCCTTGCATGGAACCTTGCGTCCGTAAGCCGGCAGTCGGTCACGACGATGTCCTTCGGAAGAAACGTATTCATCCGTTCTGCAACCTTCTCGGGCCCGAAATCCGTATTCACGGAAAAACTCGCAACCTGCCCGGCGGCATGCACCCCGGCGTCGGTCCTTCCGGAGCCCTGCACCCCGACCTCCTGCTCGAACAGTTTCGAAAGCATCGATTCGATTTTCCCCTGTACGGTATCGCCGGTGTTTCCCTGCCTCTGCCAGCCGTCGTAACGGCTTCCGTCATACTGTACGGTAATACGAAAATGTTTCATTCCGGCTCCTTAGAAAATAGTAAGACAGATTACATCATAGCACATTCCCCGGCAAATGTGAAACTTTTTTGCAAAAAAGGTCATTATCCTTTACACATCTGTCGAAAACCGATATAATGCTATCGAATGACGGGGCATCCGCTGCACCCGCCGACTCCCGAGCTGAGAGGTTTTCGATGGAACTTGCCCTGTATGAAAATCCATACGCGCATCGCTCGAAACGGCATGAGATCAAGATTCTTCTGACGTATGAGCAGTATATCGAGCTGAGGACACGTGTCCGCGGCGTTCTGACGCCGGACCCGAACATGCCCGGGCCGGAAGGGTACCTGATCCGAAGCGTCTATCTGGACACGATTAAGAACGACGCCTATTACGAGAAGGACAGCGGCGTGCAGCACCGGAACAAGTTCCGGATCCGTTCCTATAACAACGACGATTCCTATCTCGTCCTCGAGAATAAAGAAAAAATCGACGACCGGATCAGTAAAACCGGGGCGCGGATATCAAGAGAGGATTACGATTCCGTCCTGCGGGGCGACTTCTCTCCGCTTGCCGCCTACTCGAACCCCTTATGCAAAGAGGTTTACGGTCTTCACACCTCCGAGGGGCTTTCGCCTAAGGTTGTCGTCGAGTACTACCGCGAAGCCTTTATTCACCCGCTTTCGATGGTGCGCGTCACATTTGACCGGCTTGTCGCGGCGGGCATGAATTCGCTTGATATGTTTGATGAGAAACTGGTAACCGCTCCCGTTTTTCCGAAACGCGAAGTGGTTCTCGAGGTGAAATACGACTCGGTCTACCCGATGTACATGAAACAGCTGTTACAGAACAACGGCGTCAAGCTGGCCGTTTCCAAATTCGTTCTGTGCAGCGATAAGTTAAAAAGCAACTATATCATTTTACGATAAGGAGCATATTATGTCTGATTACGTAACCGAAATCAAAAACCTGATGGGGCAGGCCGATTCCCTGAGCAGCACAACGCCTGTACAGATTATCGCGTGCCTCACATTTACCGTAATCTGCGCGGCCATCATCTACTGCGTGTACCGCTTCTTCTACCGCGGCGCCTGCTACAGCGAGAATTTTGCGGTGCTGCTTGTGTTGGTTGCCATCATCACGGCGATGATTATCCTGACCATCAGCTCGAGCGTGGCACTTTCGCTCGGAACAATCGGCGCGCTCAGTATCATCCGTTTCCGTTCCGCGATTAAGGATCCGCTTGATGTCGGTTTTCTGTTCTGGTCGGTTGTGGTCGGACTGACGACCGGTGCGGGCATGGTTCCGTTCGCGCTCATCGGCTCCGTATTCATCGCGGTTGTTTATGTTCTGATGATTCTGCTCCGGACTTCGCGAGGGACCTACCTTCTGGTTGTCCGTTACCGCGAAGAGGCAGCGGAAGATGTGAAGAAGGTTCTTGATTCGCTCAAGGGACGTCTCAAGAACAAGTCCGTTTACAAGGATGAGACCGAGCTTACCGTGCAGATCCGTTTCCGCGGAAGCGAAACGCCTTTTCTTGAGGAGTTAAATGCCCTAAGCGGCGTCAGCAGCACGGTTCTGGTTGAGTTTACGGGTGAATAGCAGGCAGTGGGGGATAACATGAAAAGTTCGAAAACACCGATTATTATATTCGCAGGAATCATCGCCGCTGTTTTTCTGATTGTGGGGGTGGTTTCCTTCTTCTCGGGAAAGAAACCGGATGACGGTCCGATTCCGCCTTCGCCGACCGCGGAGCCGGATCCGGAAGAGCCCGCGGGACCGTCCGCGAAGCCGACCGATTACATCGGAGACAACTTCACATTTACCGATGAGATGGACGACGTCGTTCTTTCCCACAACAACTATTTCTATCAGGAAAGCATCACGCTGAAGATTTATACCCGCAAAGAAGGACGGGTTTTCTTTACATTGAACGGAGAAACGCCGACCGACAAGTCGACTCCGTATGACCCGCAATACGGCATCAGTCTTCTGATGAGCAACACGGACGACCCGAAGGTTTATACCGTGCATTCCATCGTTTATTACAATGACGGAACGATGTCCGACGAAATCATTCACAGCTATATTCTCGGAAGAAACGTCGATACCCGTTACGAGAACCTGCTGATTTTCTGCATCTCGGGCGAACCGTCCGACCTGACGGGCTCACCGAACGGTATCTTCTACGGCTTCAACTACGAGCTGCGCGGACGGAAGAGCGAGCGCCCCGTTTACGTCGAAGTCCTGAACCGTTCGGGTGACCGGATTACCGCACAGCGGCTCGGCGTCCGGATTAACGGTGCGTACAACCGGCAGAACTCGCAGAAATCCATGAAATTTTTTGCCCGGAAGAGCTACTCTCCCGAGGCCGGCACAACCTATCTGAACTGCTTTAACCTGCTTGCGGAAGACGGCACGCAGATTGTCCGCTACGACAAGTTTGTTCTCCGCGCAAGCGGCAACGATTTCCGCTTCGCATTTGTCCGTGACGAGCTGAACCAGATGCTCGCAAAGGACGCCGGCTTTGAAGACTACGAGCCCGTGTTCCCGGCGATTGCCTACATGAACGGCCAGTATTTCGGCTTTTACTGGCTCCACGCCGCATATTGCGACGAGTTCTTCAAGGACCGCTACGGCGCGTCTCCTGCGGAGAAAGCGGCGAACGGCGGCGAGTTTACCGAGGGCGAGTTTGTGATTCTTGCGGGAACGGATACGGAGAAGGACCTCGATGAGGATGACGAAGAGGCCGCGAAGATTGCTGAAGAGTATAATAAGACATATGACTCATTTGCATCGAAAGACCTGACGAACTACGTGAACTATGACGCGCTCTGTAAGTGGATGGACGTTGAGAATTATCTCGACTATATGGCATACAACATCTATCTGTGCAACAAGGACTGGCCGGACAACAACGTCCGCTGCTACCGTTACTTCGCGGCGGAAGGCGAGGCCTACGGCGAGGGCCCTTACGACGGCCGCTGGCGTCATCTGCTGCATGACATCGACTATACGATGGGACTTTATGACCAGCAGGAAGTGCTGAACTCCTACGATACCTTAAAGCAGGTGCTTTTAAGCAATACCAAACGCCGCTCGCCGCTCTTCGCGGCTTTGATGGAGCGGGCGGACTGCCGCGAATACTTCATCAAGAAATCCCTCGATTTCGGTTCCGGCGCGCTCTCCTACCAGAGCGTTGTCGCGCGGCTCAATTCGATTACGAAGAACCGCGAGAACGAGATGCATTATTACTATAAGTATCTTACTTCGCTCGGTAAGCAGGATGTCTCCTGGGTTCACGAGGGCCAGCTTGAGGGCAACCTCGATTCAATTGTGAAGTTCGCCATGCGAAGAGCGGACCGTGCCGCGGATTATCTGAAATTCGATTTCGGCCTGACCGGCGTCAAGTATAACCTGAACATTACCGGGGCGGAAGGCGCGCGGCTTGTCGTGAACAGCTTCGTCGCCAAGGACGGCAACGATATCTACGGCGTCTACTTTACGGATTATGCCACTGCCGTTTCCGCCGAGTATTCGCTCGGAAAGACTTTCGATTACTGGGAAGTCAACGGCCGCGAAGTACGGAATCCTTCTCTTAAGATTACCGGAAGCGACGTTTCGCAGGGCGTTGTGAACATCACGCTTCACATTAAGGACGCACCGATGAATCAGATCTATATCTCGTCCTACGCTGCGCGCGGTGAGGACTGCGTGGTCATTACGAACCTGACCGCAGCGGACGTGGATCTGACCGGCTACATCCTTTCGGACGGCACCTACGACTACCCGTTCGCAGACGGCGACCGCATCGCCGCAGGCGAAAGCATCGTCATCTACGGCAACAACACCTCGGCCGATGCCAACGCCCGGAAGGCTATCTTCAACATCTCCGAAGGCGAGAACATCATTCTTAAGAACGCTGCCGGTTCGGTCATCGATTCCTTCACCGTACCGAAGACGCATAACGGTTTCGTCTTCAAACGAAACGTCTACACAATGGAGTTCGAAGAACTCCGTCCGTAAAAAACAGGGCTGCCGCTCTTGAAGCGACAGCCCTTTGTTATTCCGTATCTTATCTGTTTTCTGTTTTCTTATGAGCGCGGTTTATGCTCACATATGCCATTGTTCCGAAACTGATCCAAAGAAGAAGAATCCACATGTTAACCGTTGCCGTGTCGCCGGTCGTCGGGCTTGCGTCTGTGGCTGCAAGCGCGGGTTCAATCTTCAGAACCACTTTCACTTCCCCGTCCTTGAAGCGGATGGTAAGAAGGTGTTCTCCGACAGGAAGCGAATCGAGCCAGTCATTCGAAAGCGTCAGAATCAGGCTGCCCTTTTCCGTCGAGTAATTGGCGGCATCCACTTCCTTATCGTCGTCATATAATCCAAGGAAATTGCCATAAGTCTGCTCATCCGCACGGCTTCGCTTCACGGTGAAAACCATCTTTTTTCCGCTTTTCCCCGTATAAACATACTCTTTACCGCCGGTCGCCGCATATTCGAAGATTTCTTTCCACTGTGCGTACAGGTGCAGGTCTCCCTCAATCTTCACAGTATCTTTATCCTTATACGCGGTTCCGCTGCCGTCTTCCTTCGTATTCCATCCTTGGAATTCGAATCCTTCTTTCACATAATTGTCAGCGGACAATACGATAGTATCACCGTATGATTTGGTAATGCTCTTCACTGTACCGGAACCATCTCCGGCATCCAATGACACCGTATAGGTATTGATGGTCTCGTAGAATACCGCCTTATATTCCGCCGCTTCAGTCACCGGAACGATTTCCGGGCTCCAACCGTTAAATGTGTAGGAATACTGTGCGGTCGCCTTCTTCGTCGGCGTATCTCCGGTATATTCCGGAGTTTCTCCGTATTCCACGCGATCCGTCCGGATAGAGTTTCCTTCTTCATCCAGCCAGGTAATATCGAAGACTTTCTTCTCCCATCCTGCCCAGAATTCTTTCGCCCCTATGCTGCCGACAGAAATTTCCGTCACGGCGTCCCCGCTGAGATCCTCTTTTTCAAACCACC
>CAMZEW010000085.1:0-7636 GCA_947305875.1 uncultured Lachnoclostridium sp. | reverse complement strand
TTCGCAAGCAGCACCTTGGTACGCTGCCCGCCGGACAGCTCGCTGACATCCTTGTCAAACCCGAGCGCGTCCAGTTCGAACGCATGTCCGATCTCATCAATCTTCGTATCGACGGAATAGAAATCATGCTGCTCAAGCATCTCCTGCAGCACGCCCATCTCTTCCATCAGTTCGTTCATTGTGTCCTCATCCGCGTCGCTCATCTTCTCGCAGATGACGTTAATTTCCTCTTCCTTTTCGTACAGCCACGAAAAAGCGGACGCGAGGACGTCGCGGATCGTCATGCCGGGTTTTAATACGGTGTGCTGGTCAAGATAGCCGACGCGCACATGCTTTGCCCAGGTGACGGTTCCTTCGTCCGGCATCAGATGTCCGGTAATGATATTAAAAAACGTACTCTTGCCTTCGCCGTTCGCACCGATCAGTCCGATATGTTCGCCCGCAAGCAGCCGAAACGTCACATCACGGAATATCGCACGGTCGCCGAAGCCGTGTGAAAGGTTTTCAACCGAAAGAATGCTCATCTTAACTTAACTTATGCAGGAACAGCCCGCTCCGAAGCTTCGGCTCGAACCAGGTCGATTTCGGAGGCATCAGAAGCCCCGCGTCCGCTACCGAGAACAGCTCCGTGATCTGCGTCGGATACATCGAAAATGCGACGCGCATGTCGGATGTTGCCCTGCGCTCCAACTCCTTTAATCCGCGGATTCCCCCGATGAAATCAATCCGCTTGTCCACTCTCGGGTCGCCGATTCCGAGAACCGGTCCGAGAAGATAATCCTGTAACAGCGATACGTCCAGAGAAGCGACGGGATCGGTGACTGCCGTCAGCTCGGGACCTGCCGTAAGCTCGTACCATTTGCCGGAAAGGAACATGCCGAACGTGGCTTTCCTTGCGGGTGCGTACGGCTCGGTACCGACCTCGCGTACCGCAAAATGCTTTGCGATTTCCTGAAGGAATTCTTCTTCCGAATAGCCGTTCAGGTCCTTCACGACGCGGTTGTACGGAAGGATCATTAGCTGGTCCTCGGGGAAGAGTACGGACAGGAAGAAATTAAACTCCTCCTCGCCGGTGTAGCCGGGATTGGCCTCACGGCGCTTGAAACCGACCTTCACGGCGCTTGCGGCACGGTGATGGCCGTCCGCGATGTAAATCTGTCCGATTCCGTCAAATGCGACGCGGATTGCTTCAATGTCTTCGCTTCCCGCGATGCGCCATACGTTGTGAGTGATTCCGTCGTCCGCGGTAAATGCGTACAACGGCTCCTCCTTCATGGCCTTTGCCACAACGGCGCTGATGACGTCATTGCTCCGGTAAGCAAGGAAGATTGGGCCGGTCTGCGCGTTACAGGTGTCCACGTGACGGATACGGTCCTGTTCCTTCTCTTCTCTTGTATTCTCATGCTTCTTGATGACGCCGTTTTTATAATCGTCAATCGAGGCGCACGCCACGATGCCGGTCTGGGAACGCCCGTCCATGATCAGCTCATAAACATAGTAGCACCTGTCGGAATCGGTCAGGTACGTACCGTCTGCAATTCTTGCGTCAAGCAGTTCCTTCGCCTTCGCGTACACACGCGGGTCGTAGGTGTCAACGTCGTCCGGGAGATTGCTCTCCGCGCGGTCGATATTCAGAAACGAAAGCGGATCCCTAAGCGCCACTTCCTTCGCTTCCTTCCGGTTATAGACGTCGTAAGGCAGTGCCGCCACACGCGAAGCAAGTTCCGGTGCGGGACGCACCGCAGAGAAAGGTTTTACCGTAGCCATATCATAATCCTCCGATTATTGTTCCGTATTCCAGTTGCGCTTCCGGATTGAGCCGAAAGAAGCGGCCGTCAGAAATGCGCCGATTACCGCGCAGAACGCGGCGCTTGCAAGATGATATACCGTCACCGGTTCGAGTTTGCCGAGCAGTTCTATATTCAGCTTCACGACCGCGTAGCCGATCATCATGAAGAAAACCGCCGCCAGGATGCCGGCATAGCGGGTCTTCGTAAAGAGGTTAAATGCCATCGTCACGCAGAAGAACGAAAGTGCCGTGAACAAAAAGGCAATCAGAAACAGTTCAAGAACCGCCGAGACAACCGCGGAAGCATTGTTCGGTCCGGGGAAAAGCGTGGTCCAGATCTTCGTGATGCCTGCCTTCTCTTCCGGGAACGCAACCGCGCTCCAAAGGATATCGAGGCCGAGCATGAGAAGATACAGTCCGCCGAGAAGCGCAAGAATCAGTGAGTATAAAGCCGTCAGTTTCAGATAAACCGCCACTGCTCCGTCGCCCGCTTCCTTCCGAACCCTATAGTAATTCTCGTCCCGAAGATGCGTAAGAAGCGCTTTGCCGCTCATCGAAAGCAGCACCACAATCATAATCACCATCGTAAACAGAAACATGTAGATGATGGTCACGACAAGCCCCTTGTTCTTCGAAATAATGCCGAAACACATAAACAGTTCCAGCATGAAAAGGGCCATCAGAAACATGATTGATGACGGCACGAAGAGTACGGATTCTTTCTTGAGAAAATCTTTCATTATCCCTCCCGAAACGGTCCTAAACCGAACACTTGGGTGTGGCGGACCACACCCAAGGATACTTTCATTATGCGCTGCCGCACCGGATCCGGACGCGGCTTTCTGCTCTGCAGCAAATGTGATTTATAACTCTACAAGTTCTTTTCTGGCGAGCTTGTCCTTCTTCAGGAAGCGGAGATCGCGGCCGAAACGAACCTGAATGATATCCGAATCGCTGTTATCAACGACAACACCTTCGCCGTAAAGTTTATGTACAATCTCATCCTGTGCGCGAAGAGCGTCAAGCTTGATTCTGAGGCGTTCCTCGGGAGTCGGCTCGTCCGCTTCGAAATAGGAATCCACGGAAGGCGACTCATCAAGAATGCTTGCGGCGGAGCCGGCCTTCTTGATGGCATTGCCCGAAGGCGCTTCGGTGTTGCCCTTCAGACGGTCGAAGTATGCGAGATCGTCATCGGATACATCAAACGAATCCTCAACCGGACGCGAAGCCTTGTGCTTCTCCTCGCCCTTCCGGCGGAAATCATCGACAACCTTCACGTCATCGTCGCTCAGCCGGTCTTCCTCTTCAAATTCATCCTCGAAGGAGGAATCGTATTTCGAATCGGGCTTCTTCTGATCTTCTTCGTGCCCGAAATTCATGCTTGCGTAATAGTTCTTCTTGGCTTCCTTGAAGTCTTCTTCCTTCTCTCCGTCGAGACGCTCCATCGCGGGACGGCGCTTGCTGTAGCGCTCCATCTCCTCTTCGAGCTTCTTCTCCTGGATGCGCTGGAAAATGGTATAGATGATAATCAAAGTGATGACAATCAGACAGACAACCAGAATCGGAATCCACTTCTTGGAGCTGGGAGCCTTCTGTACTTCGTCAATGTTGGAAGGAGTCTCGGTTGCAACCGGGGTTCCTTCTCCGGGCGTTACGGAAACCGGGTCGGGCGTATCGGTCAGCCTCACTTCTTCGGTAGGCGTCGGCTCCGGGGTCGGAGTAGGCGTGAACAGAATCTGCGTATTCTCTCTCTTTACGCGTTCGATGTAGATGTAGCCTTCAATCTGCTGCCCCTTGAATTCCGCGGTGATATGGTACCAGACATCGAGATCGACGTCCTTCGTCTCACCCCATACATAAACCTCGGTGTCCTTTGCAAGACGGACCGGGGTTCCGTCATCGAGCGTCAGTTCCGGATACGCTTTCGTTCCGGGGCCGAGACGGACCGGCGCTGCGTCTCTTACGACGTAGCCGCGGTAATATCCGTTCAAATACTGTTCTTTGTTAACATAGTCCTGAATCGGTGTCGGTGTGGGCGTCGGGGTATTCACTCCCGTATCGCCGGCATCGGCAGCCAAAGCCTTTCTTCCCGCAAGTAGGCAGCAGAGGGCCAAAGCCGTGACTGCCAAAACCCTGAAAATCGGTGCGAAAGTTCTCTTCATAGTCATTTCTCCTTTGCTCACTTTTTTGTTACATCTTCTCCGGTGCTTCAAAACCGAGCATCGTAATGCAGTCCTGCAGTATGCCGAGCGTCGTCGTCAGAAGGGAAACCCATTCGGCCTTCTTCGTTTCATCGGGCTCGGTAATAATCTTATTGGCGTGGTAGAAACTGTTGAAGCAGTTTGCCAGCTCGTAAACATACTGGCAGATCCGCATGGGCGACAGCTCCTGCACGGCTTTCTCCACATTGTCGGAGAACCGCGACAGACTCAGCAGAAGGTTTGTCTCGTCCGCACCGTATTCCCGTTCGGAAACGGTTTCGGCTTCCTTCACGCCGGTCAGTTTCGAAAGAATCGATTTAATCCGTACCATCGTGTAGAGAATGTATGGTCCGGTATTGCCCTCGAACGAGGTAAACCGTTCAATGTCGAATATGTAATCCTTGGAAGGCTGGTTGGAAAGATCTCCGTACTTGAGGGCCGCAAGTCCGACCTGCGTCGCGATCCGGTTCTTCTCTTCGTCGCTCATGTCGCGGTCGGCCATCTTAGAGCGGACCTCATCGACAATCTGCTCAACAAGCATCGAGAGGCGCATTACGCCGCCGTCTCTTGTCTTGAAAGGCTTGCCGTCTTTGCCGGTCATCGTTCCGAAACCGATGTGCACAAGGTCCGTCTCCGGCTTCACGATCTTCGTTTTCTTCGCGCAGCGGAAAATCTGCTCGAAGTACAGACTCTGCCGCTTATCCACGATGTAGACAATCCGGTCCGGATTGTACTTCGTCATACGCTCCACGATGGTCGCAAGATCGGTCGTGTTGTAAAGCGTCGCGCCGTCCGACTTTAAAATCATGCACGGAGGCATCTCTTTGTTATCGGTCTCTTCCTTGACATCCACAACGAGAGCGCCCTCGCTCAGGTGCGCGTAGCCGCCGTCCTTCATTCCCTGAATCATGTCGGGGATATACTTCTGCGCGTCGCTCTCCTTGCCCCAGATATCAAACTGTGTACCGAGGCTGTCATAAGCCTTCTTAAGGTCCTCCATGGAAACCCGCATGATGTGTTCCCAAAGGGCCATATAGCCTCTGCGTCCCTGCTGCAGGTCAAGGATTGCCTTACGGGACTCTTCGCGGTAGTCGTCATGCTCTTTCGCCCACTTGCTCGCGTAAGGATAAATCTCTTCAAGTTCGGAAACGGTGAACGGCGCTTCCTTCGGATACTCGCCCGTGTAATCCGGGTCGAAATATACAAGGTCCGGCTGTCTTACCTTAAGCTCTGTAATGATAAGGCCGATCGGGGTTCCCCAATCGCCGAGGTGGGCGTCGCCGACTACCTTATGGCCGGCGTAGCGGAGAATCCGCTTCACCGATTCGCCGATTACGGCAGGACGCATATGCCCGACATGCAAAGGCTTCGCCACATTGGCTCCGCCGTAGTCAATCACAACCGTATCCGGAACTTCGGGCATCTTAAGTCCGAACTTCCCGGAATTCTTCATGCCGGATACATACTCGGCAAGATATGCGGTGGAAACGGAAAGATTGATGAAACCGGGGGCCGCGGCTTCGCAGAGGGAAAACATCGGATCCCCCGAAAGCTTCGCGACAACGTCGCCCGCAATCATAAGCGGTGCTTTATGATACTGTTTGGCTGCCGAAAGCGCTCCGTTGCACTGATACTGGCACAGATCCGGCCGGTTGGAAACGGTTACGGCGCCATACTGTCCGTCGTATCCGGAAGCCGTGAAAGCGGCACGAACGCGCTCTGCAATCACAGTGATGATTTTCTCCATAAAACGTACTTCTCCTTGTCTGGTTCCTTTCCCCATTCAACCCCACGTTATCTTACCATATAATGCGAAAAATGTAAAGGAAACGCGCGAAATTTCTGCAAAGGCACAGTTTTTTCACATTTTCCCTTGCATATTTACAAAAATCGTGTATCTTTAGATAATAGCATAATAGTTTTATCGGCTAAGGAGTTCGTTTTTTATGATTAAAGTTGTGAAATTCGGCGGCAGTTCCCTTGCAAGCGCCGAGCAGTTCAAAAAAGTGAAAGACATTATCAAATCCGATTCGTCGCGGCGTTTCGTGGTTCCTTCCGCTCCCGGCAAGCGCTATTCCGCCGACACGAAGGTTACCGACATGCTTTACGCATGCTACAAGCTCGCCGAAGAGGATGCGGATTTTGACGACACCCTCAGAGCCATTCGCGACCGTTATCAGGAAATCATCGACGGCCTTTCGTTAAAGGCATCTTTGGATGACGCTTTTGAAACGATCAAAAAGGATTTCAAGGCACATGCAGGGCGCGAATATGCGGCTTCCCGCGGCGAATTCTTAAACGGCATGCTGATGGCGGAGTACCTCGGCTTCCCGTTCCTTGATTCCGCTGAATTCATCTTCTTCAACGAAGACGGCACATTTGACGCGGAGAAAACCAACGCTGCGCTTTCGAAGAAACTTGCCGGCATGCAGAATGCGGTCATTCCCGGCTTCTACGGCTCGCTTCCGGACGGACGTGTCAAGACGTTCTCCCGCGGCGGTTCCGACATCACCGGTTCGATTGTTGCGCGTGCGGTACAGGCAAATCTTTACGAGAACTGGACCGACGTATCCGGCTGTCTTGTAACCGACCCGCGCATCGTTGAGAATCCGAAGGTTATCGACGTCATTACGTATCGCGAACTCCGCGAGCTTGCATACATGGGCTTTAACGTTCTGCACGAGGACGCAATCTTCCCGGTACGTACGGCAGGCATTCCGATTAACATCCGGAACACGAACTCGCCGAAGGACCCCGGTACGCTGATCGTCGAGAACACCTCCCGAAAGCCGGGCTTCACGATTACCGGTGTGGCCGGCAAGAAGGGCTTCACGGCAATCAATATAGAGAAAGACATGATGAACGCCGAGATCGGCTTCGGGCGCAGGCTTCTGCAGGCTTTCGAGGATAACGGCATCAGCTTCGAGCATATGCCGTCCGGTATCGATACGATGACCGTCGTCGTGCACCAGACCGAGTTCGAGGCGAAGGAACAGACCGTTCTCGCCGAGATTCACAAGCTCTGTAACCCCGACGCCATCGACATCTCGACCGATATTGCCCTGATTGCGGTTGTGGGACGCGGCATGAAGAGTAACCGGGGCGTTGCGGCACGTATCTTCAGCGCGCTCGACCGCGCTTCGATCAACATCCGCATGATCGACCAGGGCTCCAGCGAGTTAAATATCATCATCGGCGTTTCGAACACCGATTTCGAAGACGCAATCAACGTGATTTATCACGCATTTGTACAGTAAAACGGCTGCCGGCGGGACCGGCGGAATCTTTCACATTTTACGGAGGTCATAAAATGGCACAGAATCCCATCGTAACATTTGTCATGGATGACGGCGCAGTCATGAAAGCGGAGCTTTATCCGGACGTTGCGCCCAACACGGTCAACAACTTCATCTCCCTCGTGAAAAAGGGCTTTTATAACGGGCTGACGTTTCACCGCGTCATTCCCGGTTTCATGATTCAGGGCGGCTGCCCGAAGGGAACCGGTACCGGTGACCCGGGCTACAGCATCCGCGGCGAATTCACGCACAACGGCTTCCGGAACGAACTGAAGCACGATGCCGGCGTTCTTTCAATGGCACGCGCCATGAACCCGAACTCGGACGGTTCCCAGTTCTTCGTAATGCAC
>CAMZEW010000084.1:0-7693 GCA_947305875.1 uncultured Lachnoclostridium sp. | reverse complement strand
GTCTTCGTGACGTGCAGGAGCTGTTCTATGATACCGGTATCGGTAAGGAAGGCTACTCGCTGATCGGACAGGGGCAGATTGACAAGATTCTGTCCGGGAAGCCTGAGGAGCGCCGCGAGATGTTCGACGAGGCGGCCGGCATAACGAAAGTCAAGAAACGCAAGGCTTCGACCGAGAAGAATCTCGAGGCGGAGCGCCAGAATCTGGCCCGCGTAACGGATATTATTCAGGAAATCGAGTCGCGTCTCGGTCCGCTTGAGAAGCAGAACGAGAAGGCAAGAATCTTCCTCGGCTACAAGGAAGAGCTGAAGAAGATGGAGGTCAACCAGTTCCTTCTTGAGTACGACAGGAACGCGACGGTTAAGCAGGACCTCGAGGAGAAGATTGCAATCGCTTCGGCAGGCTACGAGTCAACCAAGGCGGAGTTTGAGGCAGCCAAGGAAGAGTACGACCGGCTGCTCACGGAACTTGAGCAGCACCAGGAAAACCTTCAGGAAGCAAGAGAACAGTATAACGAGAAGAAGCTCGCTGCCGAGAAGGCAAGCGGCGAGCGGAATCTTTTACTGGAGCAGATCGGCGGACTTAAAGCGTCCTCCGGTCAGTTCGTCGAGCGCGCGGAAAGGCTGTCGGCACAGATTGCCGAACGGAAGAAGGCGCTTTCCGAATACGAAGCGAACCTCAACACGCAGAAGCAGCAGCTGTCCGAACTGCTTGCAGCACAGCAGAAGGCGGAAGCGCTTCTCGGAGAGATGAAGGCCGGCATTGACGCAATGCTTGCCGAGGAGAAGGAATGTAACGAAGCGCATGTCGCTTTACTGAATGAGAATACGGCGCTTCAGACCGAATTAGAGCGCCACAATACGATACTCACGCAGCAGAACGTCCGGAAAGCCGAAGTAAGCGGCCGCCTGCTGACCCTTAAGAGCGAAGCCGATGCGGCCTCGGAGCAGGTCGCGGCTGCCGAGAAGGAACTGAAGGAAGCCTGCGACAAGGTCATCTCGCAGTCCGATCTCGTAAAGGGACAGGATGAGCACATCCGCGCCCTGACCGAAGCCATCGGCGAACAGAAAAACGTCTACGAACGGCGTCAGGAACGCGTAATCCAGAAGACGTCCCATATGGAAACCCTCCGGGATCTCGTTGAGCACTATGACGGCTACGGCAACGCCGTACGAAAGGTCATGGAGCAGAAGAAGACGTGCAGGGGTATCTTCGGCGTCGTTGCCGACGTCATCACCGTCGACCCCGCATACGAAGTGGCCGTGGAAACCGCGCTCGGCGGCAATGTGCAGAACATTCTGACCGATACGCCCGATACCGCCAAGGAGATGATTGAATACCTGAAGAAGAATCATCTCGGCCGCGCCACGTTTCTTCCGCTTTCGGATATCCGCGCAAAGAAGGACGAGTTCACGGACGAGATTCTTAGTGCCAAGGGCGTTATCGGAATCGCTTCCGACCTCGTGAAGACGGAAGAGAAATACCGTGAGGCCGTGCGGTACCTGTTAGGCCGTTTCCTCGTGGTGGATTCGATTGACCATGCGGTCGCACTCGAAAAGAAAAATCAGTATTCACTCCGGATTGTGACGCCGGAAGGCGAGCTGTTCCAGCCGGGCGGCGCCATCTCGGGCGGTTCGTTCCGAAATAACTCAAATCTTCTCGGAAAGCGCCGCGAAGCCGAAGAACTCGCGCAGACGCTGACCGAAGAGAAAAAACTTCTGCAGGAAGCCGAGACCGCGCTTGCGAAGCTCCGTAAGGAGCGCGAGGAAGCACGCGAAGCGTATGAGGAATCGCGCAAGATTCTGCAGGAATACTATGTGCTGCAGAATACTGCAAAGCTCAATCTGAACCATATCAAGGAACAGAACGGCGACATCCTCGGAAAGCACGAGGAACTGACAAAGGAAATCGCCGCAGCCGAAGCCGAGGCAGCGGAAGCCGGCAAGGCAATTGACGCGCTCAATGAAAAGATCCGCGTCAATACCGAAGCGAGCGAAGCGAAGAAGAAGCGCGCCGAAGAAATTCACGCCGAGATGGAAGCAACGCGTCTTAAAGAGGATGACGCGAGCGCGGAAGCGATGCGCGTGCTGTCCGAGTATTCGGGCTTACAGCAGAATATCGCCTACCAGAAAGACAATGCCGACCGTATCGCCGGAGAACTTAAGGAACTCGGCGACGAGAAGGACGAGCTCACCGCAAGGGAAGAAGAAGTCCGTGCGGAGATTTTAAAGAAAGAGCAGGATGTGCTCCGGATCGAGTCGGAGCAGACCGAACTGGCCGATGCGCTTTCGGACCTCGAGAAAGAAATCTCAAAGCAGAATGCTTCGGCGGAAGAAATCACGAAACAGAACAAGGGATTCTTCGAACGCAGAGAGACGCTTTCGGACAATCTGTCGCGTCTTGACAAGGAACTGTTCCGCCTCCAGAGCCAGCAGGAGAAGTTTGCGGAGCAGATTGACTTCCAGACGAAGTACATGTGGGACGAGTACGAGCTGACGTACTCCGAAGCGGCGAAGCTTCGGGATCCGGCAATCGACAACCCGACGCTTAACCGTAAGGCCGTTTACGAGATGAAGAACAAAATCCGCGCGCTCGGCGACGTGAACGTGAACGCGATTGAGGATTACCGCGAGACAAAGGAACGCTATGATTTCCTGACCGCGCAGAGAGACGACATCGTGAACGCGGAGAAATCCCTTTCGGAGATTATCACGACGCTCGATCAGGAGATGCGTAAGCAGTTTAACGATACCTTCGTCAAGGTTCAGGAACGTTTCGACAAGGTATTCCGCGAGCTGTTCGGCGGCGGAAAAGGAACCCTGAAACTGGAGGAGAACGTCGACGTTTTAGAGGCGGACATCTCCGTCATCGCACAGCCTCCGGGGAAGAAGCTGCAGAACATGATGCAGTTATCCGGCGGCGAGAAAGCACTGACAGCCATCTCATTACTGTTCGCGATTCTCGACCTGAAGCCGTCCCCGTTCTGCCTGCTTGACGAGATTGAAGCGGCGCTCGATGACAGCAACGTAAGCCGTTTCGCGAAATACCTGCATAAGCTGACGAAGGAAACGCAGTTCATCGTCATCACGCACCGCCGCGGCACGATGGCAGCAGCCGACGCGCTGTACGGTATCACGATGCAGGAGAAGGGCGTCTCGACGCTCGTATCCGTGAACCTGATTGAGAATCAGCTTGAGGAATAAGTTTTGTGAGTTCCGGCAAATGCCATGGCATTTGCCGGCATAGGAGTATCGGATGGATGAAGAGTTTTTGACAGAAGAGACGGAATCGGCCGAAGAACCGAAGGAAGAGAAGAAGGGCTTCTTCCGGCGCCTTCGGGACGGCATGGCGAAGACAAGAAACAGCATTGCCGGCGGTCTGAATTCCATCTTTCACGGTTTTTCGAAGATTGACGAGGATTTCTACGAGGAACTCGAAGAGATATTGATCATGGCCGACATCGGCGTGGCGACGACCGGGGAGATTCTTGAGAGCCTCCGTGAGAAGGTCAGGGAGAACCGTATAAAGGATCCCGAAGAATGCCGCGCGCTTCTTATGGAGTCCATCCGCGAGCAGATGGAAGTGCCCGCGGACGCCTATGATTTCGAAAAGGGTCCCTCGGCGGTTCTGGTTGTCGGCGTGAACGGCGTTGGAAAGACGACCACGACCGGCAAGATTGCGGGCATGCTCAAGAAGGAAGGACGGAAGGTGCTTCTTGCGGCAGCCGACACTTTTCGCGCCGCGGCAACCGAGCAGCTTACCGAATGGTCGCACCGGGCCGGATGCGAAATCGTTTCTGCAAAGGAAGGCGCGGACCCCGCAGCCGTTGTATATGACGCGGTTTCTGCAGCGAAGGCGAGAAAGGTTGACGTGCTTCTGTGTGATACGGCCGGACGTCTTCACAATAAGAAAAACCTGATGGACGAGCTTGGAAAGATTAACCGTGTCATTGACCGCGAGTATCCCGAGGCGAAGCGCGAGACGCTCGTCGTTCTCGACGGAACGACCGGTCAGAATGCGCTTGCGCAGGCGAAACAGTTCCATGAGATCTGCAACATCACCGGAATTGTCATCACGAAACTGGACGGCACCGCGAAGGGCGGAATCGCCATCGCAATCCAGAAGGAGCTCGGCATTCCGGTCAAGTACATCGGCGTCGGCGAATCGATCGCGGACATGCAGCGTTTCGATCCGGATGCCTATGTGAAGGCGCTTTTCGACGTATCGGATAAAGAAAACGATTAAAAGAAGGGGGAGCGGGAGCTCCCTTTTCGCGTTAGAAAATGATCTGCGTAAACAAGAGGAGTGAAACGGAATGATTAAAGCAATCGTTGCTACGGATACAATCCTTTCAATTATTTATATTCTCGGTCTCGTTTTTCTGTTTTATTATTCCGTCAAAATCTGTTTTGCGAAGGACAGTAAGAAGAGAATCCGGCTGTTTCTGCTGACCTTTCTGACAAATCCCTTCTGCACGTTTCTGGCGACCGTCTTTCTTATGGATCTGAGCCTGCTTCTTCCGATTTTTCCGAAAGACATGTATCGGCTCGATTCCCTCACAAAAAAGCAGGTTGTCATAGTTATCGTGATTCTCGGATTCGTTTATCTGCTGCTGATTCTTCTTTTCGCTTTATGGGCCGCAAGATTTCTCCGGGTGCGGAAGAAAGGACCCGTAATCTTTGTATATGTCATTTATAATACGATTTTCGTTTCTTCCGAACGGGCAACCGGGGACGGATTGCTTTTCGGTGTCAAAGGATTGAAGGAATTTGCGGATCTCGGCGGTACCCTGGTCATCCTTCTGGCCACCTGGCTTTTATACCGGCTGGTAATCCGTTCGCTTGCGAAAATGTCTTTGGAAAAGGTCGCGCTCCGGTGGGGGCTGTTTATTGTTCCGCCCTTGATTATTCTTTGCGTATACTCCATGTATATTTTCTCCGTATCCTACGGCGGCGTGCAGCTTGGTACCTCCTTTATGGCCAGCACCCAGCTCTTTTCCACGATAATCAGTTTCCTGTTCGTCTGGGCGTTCTACGTGATCATTAAGAATATCAATGCGACGACGGAGGCGGTCAAAGCAAAGGACGAAGTGAAAACGCTTTCCGTCGAGGTTATGGAAGCGCTTGCGCACACAATCGATGCGAAGGACGAATATACGAAGGGCCACTCGGTCCGCGTGGCGAAGTATTCGCGGATGCTTGCGGAGAAGCTCGGGCTTTCCGCGGAGGAATGCGAGAACGTATATTACATGGGACTTCTGCATGATATCGGAAAAATCGGCGTACCGAACGCCATCATCAACAGCACCTCAAAACTGACGGATGAGGAGTATGCGATTATCAAAACGCATCCGGGGCTCGGTTATGACATACTTCAGGAGATTAAAAGCCGTCCGGACCTCTCCATCGGCGCACGGTGGCACCATGAGCGTTATGACGGAAAGGGCTATCCCGACGGCAAATCCGGCACCGACATCCCGTATCTCGCAAGAATCATTGCCGTTGCCGACAGTTATGACGCGATGACCTCAAACCGGAGTTATCGTAAGTACCTGTCGCAGGACGTCGTACGTTCGGAAATCGAGAAGAATTTCGGAAAGCAGTTTGATGAGGAAGTCGCAAAATGCATGCTTTCAATCATGGACGAGGACGTGAATTACGAACTGCATGAGTAAGCGTAACATTTTCCTTCGTTATAATGACGAATCCCTTGCCGGTTTCGTGTGCAATCTGACGGACAGGTCAGACGCACGGAGCCGGCTTTCTTTGTATTCTGCCGGTTTCCTCCTCCGAAAAATGTGACATTTGCCGATAGTAATCGCGCCTTCGGATGCGGTATGATAGGAGGCGGATGCCGGAGCGGAAAGAACAGATCCGGCCGGCAGAAAAAAGTTTGAAATGTTTTCATTTTCCTGTTGACAAAACGGGAGAAAGAGGATAATATAAAAACAGAACATTTGTTCGCTTTTTGAAGAAAGGATAAAACGATATGGCTACAGACGCTAACAAGAAGAAAGCTTTGGAATCCGCACTTGCACAGATTGAAAAATCATTCGGAAAGGGCTCCGTCATGAAACTCGGCGAGTCCGGAGCGACCATGAACGTAGAGGCCGTTCCGACCGGCTCTTTGAGCCTGGATGTGGCGCTCGGAATCGGCGGCTTCCCGAAAGGAAGAATCATTGAGATTTACGGACCCGAGTCAAGCGGTAAGACGACCGTTGCGCTTCATGCAGTTGCGGAAGTACAGAAGAGGGGCGGAATCGCGGGCTTTATCGATGCGGAGCACGCATTGGATCCGGCGTATGCAGCCAAGATCGGTGTCGATATTGACAACTTATACATTTCCCAGCCTGACGACGGCGAGCAGGCGCTTGAGATTACCGAAACGCTTGTCCGTTCGGGCGCCGTGGACATCATCGTTATCGACTCGGTAGCCGCACTGGTTCCGAAGGCAGAGATTGACGGCGATATGGGCGATTCCCATGTCGGCCTTCAGGCAAGACTCATGTCGCAGGCACTTCGGAAACTGACTGCCGTGATTAACCGCAACAACTGTATTGTTATCTTTATCAACCAGCTTCGTGAGAAGGTCGGCGTTGTATACGGCAATCCCGAGACAACGACCGGCGGCCGTGCACTGAAGTTCTATTCGTCCGTCCGCATGGAAGTACGCCGTATCGACGCCGTTAAGGTGAACGGAGAAGTAATCGGTAACCATGTCCGCGCGAAGGTTGTTAAGAACAAGGTGGCTCCGCCGTTCAAGGAAGCCGAATTCGACATCATGTTCGGCGAAGGCATCTCCAAAGAAGGCGACATCCTCGATCTGGCCGTGAGCTGTGATATCATCCAGAAGAGCGGCGCGTGGTTTGCTTACGAAGGCGAGAAGATCGGACAGGGCCGTGAGAATGCGAAGGCGTATCTGAAGCAGAATCCCGATCTCCTTTCCGAGATTGATGAGCGCGTCCGCGAGAAGCTTCATGTCGGCGTGAATCAGGCGGTTATTACCGATAATTCCGAGGACGAGGAACTTCCGGAAGATCTGTAAGTGTATGTATGAAGTCCGGACCTTTTGAAGGTTCGGACTTCTTTGAAGAATCGATTCCGGTATTATGGGAATTGCATGCGGAGGGAGATATGGCGTTAGTACGTCTTGTTCCGAAGGGGAAGACGGGAGCGCTCCTGTCAGTTGACGGGGACGCGGTCGGACCGGTTCGGATAAAAGATATGCAGTTTATGAATGTTTCGGACGGTGATGACATCTCGGAGAAGAAACTTGCCGAGCTGCTTCGGGATTATGTTCTTCCCGCCGGCAAGAAGAAGGCTCTTGACCTGCTTCTCTGCTCCGAACGTACCGAATACGAACTACGGAAGCGGCTGCTTGCGGAAGGTTACGGAGATTCCGTCATAGATTCGGTTTTCACCTATGTGAAGCAGTTTCCGTACCTGAACGATGAGCGCTTCGCCCTGAATTATCTCTATTCCTACGGCGGAAAGAAAAGCATGGCGATGCTTCGTGCAGGGCTTCGTGAGAAAGGGGTTTCCGAAGATCTGATAGAGTCTGCTGTCACGCAGTATACCGAAGAACGGAAAGCGGAGAGCAACGACGCCGATACACCCGATGAGGCGGAAGACCTTGAAACCAAGACCCTTCGTAACCTGATTCACAAGAAAGCCCCGGAAGGCACACCCCTTAC
>CAMZEW010000083.1:0-7789 GCA_947305875.1 uncultured Lachnoclostridium sp. | reverse complement strand
CGACTCTCATACGTGCCCCCGGGGGCTCGTTCATCTGTCCGAAGATCATTGTCGTCTTATTGATAACACCGGACTCGATCATCTCATAGTACAGGTCATTACCTTCACGGGTACGCTCGCCTACACCGGTGAATACGGAGTAGCCTCCGTGCTCGGTCGCGATGTTCGTGATCAGCTCCTGAATGAGTACGGTCTTGCCTACGCCGGCACCGCCGAACAAACCGATCTTACCGCCCTTCTGGTACGGGCAGAGAAGGTCAACGACCTTAATGCCGGTCTCGAGAATCTCGGTCTCGGTCGACTGCTCCTCGAATGAAGGAGCCTTGCGGTGAATCGGATAATACTCCACGTCCTCGGGAGCGGGCTTCTCGTCAATCGGCTGTCCGAGTACGTTGAAAAGCCGCCCGAGCGTGTTCTCGCCTACGGGCACCATAATCGGATGACCGGTCGCTTCCGCTTCCATACCGCGCACCAATCCGTCGGTCGGTCCCATCGCGATACAGCGCACGGTATCGTCGCCCAGATGCTGGGCAACCTCTACAACCAGTTCCTCTCCGTTCTTGCGGCGGATCTTAATCGCGTCGTAAATCTCGGGGAGGTTGCCGTCGTCGAATTTGATGTCTAAGACGGCACTGATGATCTGTGTGATCTTACCTGTATTGATAGCCAAATCCCTATCCTCCACTTTGTTATTCGTTAAGCGCATTGGCTCCGGAGATAATCTCCGTGATTTCCTGCGTAATGGATCCCTGACGCGCACGGTTGTACTGAATCGTCAGGTCGGAAATCATTTCCTCGGCGTTGTTCGTGGCATTGTCCATTGCCTGCATGCGGGCGCCGTTTTCGCTCGCGAGCGACTCGATGAACGCGCCGTAGATTTCTCCGCTCAAATACTTCGGAATAATCTCCTTAAGCGCTTCTTCCGGCTCCGGTTCGAAGTTCATCAGTGCTTCGCCGTCCGGCTCGCTGACCCCGCCCGGATCCTCGGTCGGCAGCAGACGAAGCATCGTCGGCACCTGACTTACGGAATTGCGGAATATCGTAAAGACAATATAAATCTCGTTGACTTCGCCGCTCTCAAACGCTTCCATCACGTCGCGGCATATATCCGAAGCGTCGCTGTAAAGCGGACTGTTGATGACCTCGGAATAGTCCTTTCGAATCTCGTATCCTTTGCGCTCTAAAAGCTCTCTCGCTTTCCGTCCGACCGCGTAGATTATCGCGTCCTCTTTCGGAACTGTCGAGCCGGTGACCATCTTCGCGACATTGGCGTTGTAACCGCCCGCCAGTCCACGGTTTGAACTGATTACGATGAACGCCTTCTTGCCGGTTCCCTGTCTTACCGTGTAGCGCCTCTTGACCTCGGGATCGGACTTTGCGAAAACCGCGGAAATCGTCTCATAAAGACGCGTAAAGTACGGCTTCGCCTCTTCCGCCCTGCCCTTGGCCTTCTGCAGCTTGACGGTGGAAACAAGCTTCATCGCCTTC
The DNA here is from genome assembly GCA_947305875.1 of uncultured Lachnoclostridium sp. Classification (GTDB taxonomy): domain Bacteria; phylum Bacillota; class Clostridia; order Lachnospirales; family Lachnospiraceae; genus ISDg. The sequence continues at coordinate 6,301 of CAMZEW010000083.1, read as the reverse complement.
GTAATCTGGCCGGTGCTCTGGATACTGCCCTTACGCCTTTTGATGTCTCTCATGGAAGGCATGGTGTATCATTTCTCCTATCTGTACGTATCAGCTGTTCAGGAAATCTTCCTTACACTGCTTAATGGCTTTAATCAGAAGTTCCTCAGTCTCGGGTGTAATCACCTTCTCCTCGCGGATGGATTTCTCCACTTCCGCGTACTTCGAGGAAATCAGGTTGAGAAGCGCGGTCTCAAACTCAAGCACGCGTGCAACCGGAATATCGAGAAGATACTTCTTCGTTGCCGCATAGATGATGATAACCTGCTCGGAAACCTTCATCGGCTTGTACTGCGGCTGCTTCAGAATCTCCTTGATGCGTTCGCCCTGCGCAAGTTTCTCCTTCGTGTCAGCGTCGAGATCCGAGCCGAACTGCGAGAAAGCGGCAAGCTCACGGTACTGCGCAAGCTCGATACGAATCGGGCCCGCAATCTTCTTCATTGCCTTGATCTGTGCCGCACCGCCGACTCGCGATACGGAAAGACCGGCATTCACGGCCGGACGGAAACCGGAGTTGAACATCTCGGTTTCGAGATAAATCTGACCGTCGGTAATCGAAATAACGTTGGTCGGGATGTACGCGGAAACGTCGCCTGCCTGCGTTTCGATAATCGGAAGCGCGGTTAAGGAACCGCCGCCCAGCTTGTCCGAAAGCTTCGCCGCACGTTCGAGAAGACGGCTGTGCAGATAGAAAACGTCACCGGGATACGCTTCACGCCCCGGGGGTCTCTTAAGCAGCAATGACAGGGTACGGTAAGCGGTTGCGTGCTTACTGAGATCGTCGTAGATAATCAGGACATCCTTGCCTTTTTCCATCCACTCCTCACCCATCGCGCAGCCCGCGTACGGTGCAATATACTGTAACGGCGCAAGTTCGCTTGCCGCGGCCGAAACAACGGTCGTGTACGCCATGGCGCCGTATTCATTCAAAGTCTTCACAATGCCGGCAACGGTCGATGCCTTCTGGCCGATTGCGACATAGATGCAGTTCACGTTCTGGCCCTTCTGGTTGATGATCGTGTCGATCGCAATCGCGGTCTTACCGGTCTGACGGTCGCCGATGATCAGCTCACGCTGTCCGCGGCCGATCGGAACCATCGAGTCAATTGCCTTAATACCGGTCTGAAGAGGCGTATCCACGCTCTTACGGCTGATTACGCCGCTTGCCACACGCTCTACCTGGCGGTATGCGGTCGCGTGAATCGGACCCTTGCCGTCAATCGGCTGTCCGAGCGCGTTCACAACGCGGCCGAGCATGCAGTCGCCGACCGGAACCTCTACGACACGCCCCGTCGTCTTTACGGTGTCGCCTTCGCGAATCGAAGAAGAGTCGCCGAGCAGAACGGCGCCGACGTTATCCTGTTCCAGGTTCATGACCATGCCGTATACGTCACCGGAGAACTCGAGAAGCTCGCCCTGCATGGCATTTTCCAGGCCGTGCACACGTGCGATTCCGTCGGCAACCTGAATTACGGTTCCGACATCGGATACAGCCAGAACGGAGCTGTACCGCTTAATCTGCTCGCGGATTACGGAACTGATTTCCTGCGGTTTTAGATTCAAAGTCCTGTACCTTACCTTTCCACAAACTTATTGCGCTTCGACCGATACCTGCCGGAGCGTTTTCGTCAAGTCATTCAGCTTACTGCGGATGCTCGCGTCAATGACGCGGTCGCCGATGCGGACCGTCATGCCGCCGATTAAGGACGGGTCGGTCTCGTAGTGCATCTCAAACGAGGTGTAGCGCGTCGTCTCAATCAGCTTCTTCACAAGGCGGTCTTTCTGGTCGTCCGTAAGAAGCATCGCGGACACCACATGGCACACTCCGATGCGGCGGTACTCGCGCACTTCGTCGGCGAAATCCGTCAGCGAGGAGATAATCTCCTTCTGGCGGCCGTTCCGGACGAGCACGCACAGAAAACCGGTCATGTCATCACTGACCTTTCCGCGGAAGCACGACTCCACAAGCGTAATCTTCTCCTCACAGTCAATCCGCGGATGCTCGAGAATCTTCTGATACTCCGGGTTCTCCGTAAGGACGGCCTGCACTGCGGACGCCTCATCAAGAAGGCTGTCAATCGAGTTCTGCTCCACGGCAAGCTCAAAAAGGGCATGTCCGTATGTACCGGATACTACTCCTGCTGCCATGTCGCTTCACCCATTTCCTTTATGACGTCGTCAACCAATTCCGCCTGCCGCTCGGCGTCCATCTTCTCAGAAAGAAAACGTCCCGCCATCGAACCGGCAACCGTAATGATTTCCTGCTTGATTTCGTCTCTCGCCTTGCTCTTCTCGAGCTCTACCTCGGTTCTCGTATGCTTAAGAATCCGGGCAGACTCCTCGCGGGCTTCCGCGAGAATCACGGCTTCCTGGTCCTTCGCGCGCCGCTTCGAATCCGCAAGAATTGCGTCCGCTTCGCGGTCAACGTTTCTGAGGCGGGCGTCGTACTCTTTCTTGAATTCAAGCGCGTCTTCCTTCTCCTTCTCGGCATCGGCAATGTTCTGCGCGATGGCTTCGCGGCGCTTCCGCATCAGCTCGCGCGCAGGATTGAATACGAGATAGGAAAGCAGGAAGAACAGAAAGAATACGGCACAGCCGACAATCACCGCGTCGAAAATGAGCTGCCAGTCGAGGGCGAATATTTTGTCTTTCAACTCCGGATCTTCTGCGGTTTCCGTAAGGAACAGAAGTCCGTGGGCCAACAAGTTGCTCACAATCATTCCTCCGTTACAGCGATGTCCTTATTTCGTATAGGGATTCGCGAAAATCAGGATAATGGCAACAACCAGGGAATACAGACCGGTTGTCTCGGCAACTGCCTGACCGAGAAGCATCGTGGTCATAACGGAACCTCTCGCACCGGGGTTACGGCCTACCGCTGCGGCACCCTGGCCTGCGGCATAACCCTGACCGATACCGGGGCCCATACCTGCAATCATACCGATGCCGGCACCGAGACAGGCAAGACCTTTCACGAAAAACTCATTGTACTCTCCCATTTTAATATCCTCCTAAAAGAATTTTGGTTTTTAAGGAAACATCAGTCTTCGAAGTTCTTGGCGATGAATACCATCGTCAGCATGCTGAATACGAATGCCTGAATGGCGCCCGAGAACAGGTCGAAGTAGATGTGCAGTACGCCCGGCCAGAACAGCAGGAGCGCTTTCGGCAGTAAGCCGTATATCAAAGCCATAATAATGGTACCGCTCAAAATATTACCGAACAGACGGAGCGACATCGAAACCGGCGTCGCGAACTCACCGATTACATTGATCGGCGTTAACGGCCACGGCTTGAACAGATCGGTCAGATGCTTCATCTTCTGGTAACGGAAGCCGTTAATGTGAATTAAGAAAAATGTGATGATCGCAAGACCGAACGTGATGCCGTAGTCGGCTGTCGGCGGCCGAAGCCCGAAGATTCCGACGGTGTTCGAGAACACGAGGAAAATCATCAGCGCGCCGATGTAGTTACAGAAACCGCGGAAGTGCTTCTCGCCCATGTTCGACTTCGTAATGCCGTCGATGGCTTCCACGATGAGCTCAATGGCGTTCAGCGCCTTGCCGGGCTTCTTCGCCGGGTCGGCCTTTTTGATGATCCGGTTGGCCCAGATTGCAAGCGCCGTAATCACGGTCACGACAATAATAATCGAAATATGCGTATTCGTCAGCCAGAAGGTCTTTCCGAATAACTCAAAATGCGCATATCCGTTAATGCCGAGATCCAATCCGTTATCCAACGTCATTCACTCCCTTTCGTAATCTTTCTGCGGAGCTTCCGAAACCACGGCTGAAGGTAAGCCGCGGGTTTCAGCGTAAAGCACGCAAGAATCGTGCCCGCTCCCATTGCGATTCCGCCGAAGTACATCGTCACCGAAAGTACGGCAAATGTGACGAGATACCTTATAAGAACCTGCTTCCTCGCATATCTTGAAGCGCCTGCGGGGTCTAACATGACCGCAACCGAAACGCTCTTATAAATCTTCTGTATCAGGAAAAGCGCAAGCACGCATCCGATTGCGATTCCGACGGCAAATGCCCACTTCGGATCCGCAAAAAACATCATCGGAAGAAGAACAGACGACAGTAGTAGAATGCCGAAACGCAAGTCCCAGAGCGTCTCCTGCACATTCTCCATCTCGGCCTTCTCACGCTCGCTTCCGACCGGGATGACATCCACAACCGCATCGGGGTCTTCGCCGTCCGTAAGCTCCTCTTCTTCGAGAGAAACCTCCGCGTCGATGTCTTCGGGCTTCCGGTAGTCTTCCGGGTTGTCCTTGAACATCTCCTTCATCATGCCGCCGAGTCCGGGGTATCGTCTGCTCATGGCTTCTCCCCGCCTCCGGCATTCCGCTCCGCTTTCCATTTCCGGAATTCCGTCTCCGCTTCGCTCAGATGCTCAATCCGAGGCTCTTCGGGCTTATCGTCGCGGGTGTACTTCCGTACCATCACCCACACGTTCCGGTAGCCGACGGCAATTCCCAGGAACATAAACAGAATGAAAAACAAGGCATCATATCCGGTCCATTTACCGATGAAGTAGCCGAGTACGGCGCAAAGCGCAATCGGCGTCATCATGCCGATGCCGATCTGCGTGATCAGCACCACGGTGGAAACGTTCCCGTCCGATTGTATGCCTTTCTTTCTCATGCTGTTCCCTTATATGCTAATCTTCAATCTGGCTGATACGCTTTATGTGGCGCTCCTCATTTGAGAAAGGCGTTGCCAGAAATGTATCGACAATCTTTAATGCGAGCCCGGGTCCTACAACCCGTCCGCCCATCGCAAGAATGTTCGCGTCGTTGTGCAGTCTAGTTGCCTCGGCGCTGAATACGTCGTGGCATACCGCGCAGCGGATTCCCTTAAACTTATTGGCGGTAATCGAAATCCCGATGCCGGTTCCGCAGATCAGAATTCCTTTCTCGCACCGCCCGGACACAACCGCCTTCGCGACCTTCTTCGCGTAAATCGGATAATCCGTCGGCACCGGAGAATCCGTTCCGAAATCCTTGAACTTAATCCCCTGTTCCTTCAAGTGTTCTTTCACTTCCTGCATCAGAGCGTATCCGCCGTGATCACATCCCAGTGCTATCAAATGAAACACCCCTTTCGATTTATACTTTCTCTATGCGGTATCCCGCAGCCTTCAGTAACCGGTTCATAACGGCCTGCCCGACACCATCCGTCGGGAAGCACTCGCCGAATATATAGTCCGCTCCCATGCGGTCGAATTCCCGAAGCGTGCCGAACAGCTTCGCGGCCACGCCGGCTTCATCCTCACGGTCACCTGCAGAGCAGACGGTGTAACCCTTATAACAGTCTTTCGTTTCCTCGGAAGCAAGAATCGCAACCTTATAGCCCTGCGCCGCTTTCTCCGAGGCGTTCTTTCTTACCGCTTCGGTAACCGCGTCGAGGCTTCCTTCATAGATTGTCAGCTGGCCCTTCGGCGCGTAATGGCGGTATTTCATCCCGGGCGCCTTCGCGACGATTGTATCGTCGGGTCTTCGGCGCAGTACCGCGGGATCGTATTCCGCATCCGGAAGCACCTCGCGGACATCCGAAAGCGTGATATATCCGGGCCGCAGGATAAGCGGCTTCTCTCCGGTCAGATCGATAATCGTGGACTCAAGCCCGATCTGTACGGCGCCGCCGTCCAGAATCAGCGGGATTCTTCCGTTCAGATCCTCGTATACGTGCTCCGCTTTCGTCGGGCTCGGCCGTCCGGAAGCGTTCGCGCTCGGTGCGGCGATATAAAGCCCGCTCTCGCGGATTAACATTGCGGCTACCGGATCGCTCGGCATGCGGATGGCTACGGTCGAAAGCCCGCCGGTCGTTTCCTTCGGAACGATGTCCCGTTTCTTAAGAATCATTGTCATCGGTCCGGGCCAGAACCGGTTCGCAAGCGCCCACGCGCCGTCCGGAATGTCTTTTGCAAGCACCGGAAGCGCGTCCGTATCGCATATATGAACAATCAGCGGGTTGTCGGAAGGTCTTCCCTTCGCGGCGTAAATCTTCGCGGAAGCCGACGGGTCAAGCGCGTTTCCTCCGAGCCCGTACACGGTCTCTGTCGGAAATGCGACGAGCTCGCCCCGTTTAAGTAGCGAAACGGCTTCGGCAAATTGTTCTTTTTTCAGGTTTTCCCGGTCCGTCCGGACCACGCGGGTCTCCATTTACGCACTCCTCAAAAGATGAAAAACAGCGGAATTTCTTCCAAAACCCCATACATAGTTAATCATACCATAAACCGCAAAAAAATAACACCC
>CAMZEW010000082.1:0-7881 GCA_947305875.1 uncultured Lachnoclostridium sp. | reverse complement strand
TAAGATACCACTGCAGAATCCGTTTGTCAACAGAAATCGTTATCATTTTTCGAAAATCTTTTCGATTTCTCCGGAAAATGTGAAAAACGGTTTCCGCATCGCTGCAAAAACCGTTTTATTCTTTATTCCATCAGTTCGGAAAGTATCGTATTGCTGACCAGATATCCTTTCGTTGTGAAGTAAAACCGGTCGTAATCGTGTTCCATGAAGCCGTCCTCGACATACCGGCCGAGTCTTGCTATCGTGCGGCCTGCGAAGCCTTCGCCGAATTCCTCTTTCAGCTCTGTATACGAGATGCCATCCTTTAAACGAAGCCCGAGCATGATTGTCTCATTTTTGATATCCGTCATCGAAAGCTTCTCTTCGCTTTCGTAGGAAAGCTCCTTCAGATAATCGGAAAGATCAGTCGTCACGCGGTACCGCGTTTCATCAATTAACGAAGCCGCCCCGAGTCCGATCCCGAGATACGGAATCCGTTTCCAGTAGCCGGTATTATGCTTACATGCGTAACCGTTTCTTGAAAAATTCGATATCTCGTATTGCTCATAGCCTTTCTTTGCGAGAAATGCGACGGTCATCTCGTAAAGGTTTCCGACCGTCTCTTCATTCGGGAAGCGTTCGGGCTGCGTTCTGTATAAATCCTGAAACGGCGTTCCGTCCTCAACCATCAGCATATATGCGGAGATGTGCTCTGGATGAAGAAGCGCCACACGGGACAATGTCGTCTTAAACGATTCCTCGGTCTGCCCCGGTATGCCCATCATCAGATCGACGTTGATATTACCGATACCGGCTTTCCTTGCGACTTCGAAAGATTTCAGAAAATCGGTATAGGTGTGAATCCGTCCGAGCGTCTGCAGTTCTTCGTCAATCGAGGACTGAAGTCCGAGACTCATCCGGTTGATTCCCGCGCGCTTGTATTCAACCGCTTTCGCCGCAGTCAGCGTGCCGGGATTGGCTTCAATTGTAACTTCCGCATCCGGCTGCAGAAAGAAATTCTCGCGGATGCATCCGAACAGCTTGTCATAAAACCCGATCGGCATTGCGGAAGGCGTCCCGCCGCCGATATAGATTGTCGAAACCGTATGTCCGCCGTAACGCCTAATGTCACGCGTCAGCGCTTCGAGGTAGTCCCAATACCGGTATTCCTTTCCCGGGAAAGAAAGAAAATCGCAATAGTTGCATTTCTTCTTACAAAACGGAATATGGATATACAGTTCCATTGCCTGCTTATTCTTCATCCAGCTTCAAAACGCTCATAAAGGCAGCCTGCGGAATTTCCACATTGCCGATCTGGCGCATCCTCTTCTTTCCTTCTTTTTGCTTCTCAAGAAGCTTCTTCTTACGGGTTATGTCGCCGCCGTAACATTTGGCGAGAACGTCCTTGCGCATCGCCTTAACGGTCTCACGGGCGATAATTTTATTGCCGATTGCCGCCTGAATCGGAATCTCGAACAGATGCCTCGGGATCTCGTCCTTCATGCGTTCGCAGATACGGCGGCCTCTTTCGTATGCCGAGTCTTCATGTACGATAAATGACAAAGCGTCCACTTCTTCGTGGTTAATCAGGATGTCAAGCTTTACGAGTTTTGACGGAACATAGCCCTTTAGATCATAGTCAAACGACGCATAGCCCTTCGAACGGGATTTCAACGCATCGAAGAAATCGTAAATGATTTCATTTAACGGAAGCTCATATTTCAAAAGAGCGCGTGTCTGCTCCATATATTCCATGCCGAGATAGACGCCGCGGCGCTCCTGGCAGAGCTTCATAATCGGGCCGACAAATTCGGTCGTCACCATGATTTCGGCGTTAACGAACGGCTCTTCCATATGCTCTATCTCGGTCGGATCGGGCATGTTGGCAGGGTTCGAGATGTCGATGCAGGTGCCGTCGGTCTTATAAATCTTATAGATTACGCTCGGCGCAGTCGTGACAAGATCAAGGTTATACTCGCGCTCGAGACGCTCTTCGATGATTTCAAGATGCAGAAGTCCCAAAAAACCGCAGCGGAAACCGAATCCGAGTGCAATCGATGTCTCGGGCTCGTAATTGAGCGAAGCATCATTCAGCTGCAGTTTCTCAAGTGCGTCCCGGAGGTCCGGATACTTGGCTCCGTCGGCAGGATACATGCCGCAATATACCATCGAATTGACCTTCTTATAGCCCGGAAGCGGTTCGGAAGCAGGACGGTTCGCGTCGGTAACCGTATCACCGACGCGGGTTTCTTTCACGTTCTTAAGAGAAGCCGTAATATAGCCTACGGTTCCTGCAGGCAGTTCGTCGCAAGGAATGAATTTGCCCGGACCGAACGTGCCGATTTCGACAATATCTTCCTCGGCGCCGGTTGCCATCATGCGGATTCTCGTCTGCTTCGTAATCGTGCCTTCCTTGACACGGACAAAGATGATGACGCCTTTATAGGAATCGTAAACCGAATCGAATATAAGCGCCTGAAGAGGCTTATCGGGGTCTCCTTTCGGTGCCGGAATCTTCTCTACGATTCCTTCAAGCACATCGTCGATATTGATGCCCTGCTTTGCGGAAATCCGCGGCGCGTCCTGGGCTTCGATACCGATTACGTCTTCAATTTCCGCGACAACACGTTCGGGTTCGGCGCTCGGAAGATCGATTTTGTTGATAACCGGCATGATTTCAAGATTATGATCTATCGCCAGGTAACAGTTTGCAAGCGTCTGCGCTTCAATGCCCTGCGCAGCGTCTACGACAAGAATTGCACCCTCGCATGCGGCAAGGCTTCTCGATACCTCGTAATTGAAATCGACGTGGCCGGGCGTATCAATCAGGTTGAAGATATACTCCTGCCCGTCCTTTGCCTTATATATTGTACGGACGGTCTGCGCCTTAATCGTGATGCCGCGCTCCCGCTCCAGATCCATATTGTCGAGTACCTGTTCCTGCATCTCGCGCTGCGTCAGCAAACCGGTACGCTCGATGATGCGGTCCGCAAGCGTCGATTTGCCGTGATCGATGTGTGCGATGATGCAGAAATTACGGATTTTGCTTTGATCGAAATCTGCCATGGTTTCTCTCTTTCTGACGGTTACATTTATCGGGATTACTATACCATATATATGTTTAGAAGACAATCAGAATTCGTAAAATAATGATTGACAAATCCGAAGCGGTGTACTATGATAATTTCATCTGTGTGTACGAAACGTCCGTGTCCGGATTCGTACGGCACTTCATGCGAAAACCAGTTTACGAACAGGAGGTGTGAAGATGGCTAATATCAAGTCCGCTAAGAAGAGAATTCTTGTTATCGAGACCAAGACTTTAAAGAATAAGATTATCAAGTCTAAGGTTAAGACTCTTGTAAAGAAAGTTGATGCCGCCGTGGCTGCCGGTGACAAGGCACTTGCCGAGAAGAGTCTTAAGGATGCAACGATTGCAATCAGCAAGGCTTCCGCTAAGGGCGTATATCATAAGAATACAGCCGCCAGGAAGATTTCCAGACTGCAGCTTGCAGTGAACAAGTTGGCATAATAACGAAAGGAACGGCCTAACCCACCGTTCCTTTTTTATTTCCCGTGACCCGTCGCTTCTTTGGCGATGGGCTTTTTTTGTTTTTCCGCTCTTCAGAGGATTATTCGGTTATCGTGAAACTGAGAGTAATCTCTCCGCCTTTATTATCCGTAAAGAAGACAGGAATCAGCTGAATGCTGTTTCCGTCAAAGGAATAACTGAATGAAAGATTCTCCTCTTCAACAAATCTCTTTGCATCCGTGTATTTACCGCCCTTCGAAACAGCTCCGGTATCCGGATTAATTATCAGCGCGTATATTCCGTCTGTGTCGGCCACGAGCGCAGACGAAACAAGGTTCTCAAACCAGGCGTTCCACGCGTTCGAATCAAAGTCAGCAGGCGTCTTATAGGTAAGCCGCAGGTTGTTTACCCTGTCCGGGCTTAACACTTCGGAAACGCTCCATCCGTCTTCCTGTTTCAGTTCAATTCCGAATACATCCTTCACGACATTAACGCAGTTACTCTCCGTGACATTTTCGAGTACGTTCGGATGAGCCGCCTTCTCTTTGCTGCCGCCCGAAGAACCCTTCCCGGAATTCTCTCCGGCCGCTTTCTTTCCGCATGCACACAGAATAACGGCCATGACAGTCAAAAGCACAAACAATACAGTCTTCTTCATCTTGTAATCTCCCTCACCTAAAAAGTTATGCCGAGGCTTTCAAACCTCGGCATAATCATAACAGATTGCGATTTATGTTTCCACAAATTCACTTTTAATTCACAGTAGATTCATTATTACTATCCGATCAGTTGGAAAAAGTTGAACATTCCGGAGTATTGTGTGGTCATATCGTGGTCGGCACCGGGAACTTCGTACCAGAGATGGGCGATACCGTTCTTTTCGAAGAGTTCATGATAGGTCTGCGGATACTTGCCGACAACGCTGTCGCGGGTTCCGCAGCAGATAATGATCTTATCGGGAATCGTTACTCCGTCCTTGAAACGGACTTCGTCTTCAGTTAAGGAACCCGGATGCGTCATATACTTATCCGTGGTTGCCGTAATGCCGGGTGCGGGAGCCATCGCGCAAACATACTTGAAGTATTCCGGATGAAGAAGTACGGTATACAAAGTCTCGCGGCCGCCCATCGAGAAGCCGCCGATATTCGTGCCCTCCCGGTCGGTGCGGACCGAATAGGTTTCGTTAATATGCGGCATAAGGCACTGTACAAGTTCGGTTGCAAACCGGTCATACGGAATACACGCTTCCGCATCCATGGCGGGCGTTTGCGCAGTATCCGGTCCGGCTGCATACATTGCCGGGCATACGAGAATAAACTCTTCGCAAAGACCATCCGCCACCATGTTTCCGATCAGTATAGGAAGCTTCGCATCGCCCGCGAACGAATTCTCATCGCCGAAGATTCCGTGAAGCAGGTATACTACAGGATACTTCTTATCTTCGGAATAATTCTCGGGAAGGAGCACAGTATAAGCTCTCTCCCGCTTACAGTAATCGGAATAGTAGGTCTTGCGTTCGAATTTGCCGTAAGTGACACCGTCCCTTTTCGTAAGATACTCGGCTGGACATTTGTAATACATGCCGTTCTCGTCCTGCTTCGGCGCTTCGGTCGGCGTGGGAGTCGGCGTATCGGTTACGGTCAGTTCGGGCGTGGCAGTCGGTTCGGTCTTCTCTTCCACTTTCTGTTCCTCCTGGTTTAAAGGCTGCGTCGGTGTCGCTCCTTCGTTTTGTTTACTTCCGCAAGACGTAAACAGAAACGTGAGCAGGAATAGAATAATCAAGTAAATCGTTTTCATAACTCACCCCTTTTGTAAAAAAGATTGCCGCCCACATAGACTGCAATCCCGATTCACGGAGGAGAAGGGATTTGAACCCTTGCGCCGGTATTCCCGACCTACTGGTGTTCGAAGCCAGACCCTTCAGCCACTTGGGTACTCCTCCATACTGCGAATGCCATTATACAATAGAAGTGCGGTTTTTACAAGACCGAACTTTGCTGCCCGATATAATAAAATCCTTTGCACTCCGTAAGCGTTACCGAAACCATCTTTCCGAGGAGTTCCGCTCCGCCCGGAAAATGCACAAGCAGATTATTATCAAGCCGTCCCGTAACGCATTCCCTATCCGCATTATACTCTTCGCACAGGACGGTTTCGGTTCTTCCCTCATAACGCATTGCTTCCGCGGAAGCCGTTTCTCCGACGCAGTCAAGAAGCCTTTTCATCCGTTCCGAAGATACTTCTTCCGGAACCTGCCCTTCCATTTCGGCCGCAGGCGTGCCGGAACGTTTCGAATAGATAAATGTGAATGCGCTCATAAAGCGTGCCTTCCGAACGACATCAAGCGTATCGAGGAAATCCTCTTCGGTTTCTCCCGGAAATCCGATGATAATATCGGTCGTAATCGCAACTTCCGGAATTCTCGCCCGTATTTTATCCGCTAAGGCAAGGAACGATTCCTTTGTATAATGCCGGTTCATGAGTCTGAGGAGCCGGCTGCTTCCGGACTGAAGCGGCAGGTGAACATGCTTGCAGATTTTCGGATTCACTGCAATTTCTTCAATCAGTTCGTCCGAAAGGTCCTTCGGATGCGGCGTCATGAACCGGATCCGTTCAAGCCCTTCCACCTTACTGACTTCGCGGATTAATTCGGCAAATGTAACACAGGGCTCGAGATTCTTTCCGTAGGAATTCACATTCTGCCCGAGTAACATCACTTCCCGGGCGCCTTTTTTGATGAGATCTTCCGTTTCCCGTATGATGTCAGCCGGATTCCGCGAACGTTCGCGCCCGCGCACATACGGCACGATGCAATACGTGCAGAAATTGTTGCAGCCGTACATGATGTTCACGCCTGCTTTGAAGCCGTATTTCTGTAAACTCGGAAGGTCTTCGACAATCCGCTCGGCTTCCTTTCTTACGTCAATGACGCATCCGTCCGTGTGTTCCCGCTGATAAAGCAGTTCCGCAAGCATATAGATGTTGTGCGTTCCGAAGATTACGTCGATGAACGGATAGCTTTTCTTAAGCTTCGCGATTACATGTTCTTCCTGCATCATGCAGCCGCACAGCACAATCCGCATGCCCGGATGCGACTTCTTAAGCCTGCCGAGATAGCCGATGCGCCCGTAGACGCGCGTATTCGCGTTTTCACGGACCGTACAGGTATTATAGACGACAATGTCGGCATTCTCGGAATCCGTCGGTTCATAGCCGATGTAGGAAAGAATTCCCGCCAGTTTCTCGGAATCCTTCGCATTCATCTGGCATCCGAACGTCTCGACATGCATCGTAAAGGTACGGCTCTCGCACTTGCTGCGCTCGGCAAGTTCCGCCTTTAAGATATCCATAAAGGCATACTGTCTTGCAGGCTCCTCTTCGGGAAGCGATACCGGATAGGTTTTTGTGATTTCGTCGTGGATCATGAATTCCCTTAACCGCGTACCTGTCCGTTTCCGCGAACCAGGTATTTATAGCTTGTCAGCTCGCGAAGACCCATCGGGCCTCTCGCGTGGAGCTTCTGCGTGCTGATGCCGATTTCCGCACCGAAGCCGAACTCTTCGCCGTCGGTAAACCGCGTGGAAGCGTTTACATAGACACATGCGCTGTCAATCCGCTTCAAAAACTCTTCCGCATTCTTTTCATCCCTTGTAAGAATCGCGTCGGAATGTTTCGTATGATAACGGTTAATGTGGTCGATTGCCTCATCCAGATTCGCAACAGTCTTCACACTGATCATTGCGCCGAGGTATTCTTTTCCGAAATCCTCTTCGGTCGCTTCTTCCATTGCGGGAACGAAAGCCCGCGCTTCGTCATCGGCACGCATCGTAATGTTCTTCGAAGAAAGTCTCTCATATATCTTCGGCAGGAACTCGGCAGCGATCTTTTCATGCACCACAAGGCTCTCACAGGCGTTGCAGACGCCCATGCGCTGCGTTTTCGCGTTGTCGATGATATTGAGTGCCATCTCCTGATCCGCGCTATCGTCGACGAAGATATGGCAGTTTCCGGTACCGGTCTCAATCACCGGAATCGTGCTGTTTTCAAGAACGCTCTTAATAAGCCCCCCGCCGCCTCTCGGGATCAGAACATCCACGAAACGGTTCAGACGCATGAATTCCGTGGCCGTCTCGCGGCTCGTATCGGTAATCAGCTGAATGCTGTTCGCGGGAAGACCGCACTCCTCAACAGCCTGCTGAAGCACTTCGGTGATTCTCGTATTCGAATGAATCGCATCCGAACCGCCGCGGAGAATCACGGCATTGCCGGTCTTAAAGCACAGACCGAACGCGTCCGCGGTAACATTCGGACGGGATTCATAGATAATCCCGATGACGCCGAACGGAACACGTACCTTAGAAATCTTAAGG
>CAMZEW010000081.1:0-7947 GCA_947305875.1 uncultured Lachnoclostridium sp. | reverse complement strand
AAGCTCTTTCGGGACAACGAACGGCGCATACTCGTATTCGGTGATATACAGTTCTTCCTTAGACCCGTATCGGAAACGAAGCGTTTCCTTCAGTTTGTTTCCGTATTCGTCGAACTCGTTCTCCGTAAGGGAACTGAGCTCCCCGTCCTCATAGACTTCCTCGCGGGTCATATTCCCGTCATCGTCGAACTGTTTCTTTACAAGGTTCGCGTAGCTGCCGTCCGTCTCGGCTTCATAGATTTCAATATCCCTGCCGTATGCGTCATAGGTCCACACCTTCGTAGCGCTGACGGAACCGTCGGAACTGTATGAGATTTCCTTCGTGATTCTTCCTGCAGTGTCATACTCCATCGCTGTCACAAGATACTTCGAGCCGTCCTGGCGGAACAGATTAATCTGATAAGGTTCGCCCGCCGCATTGTAAAGGAGCTCACGGTCCTTTTCCCCGTTCCAGTACTCCGTCTTTACGGACTCGCCGTTCTCGAAATAGCGGTATTCGTTATATGTGGACATTGAGTTGCTGTCATCCTGCCACGATTCGCTTAACAGGAATCCGTTAACATAGTCCCACTCCTCGAGCGAAAGGCGGATTTCCCCTCCCGGATAATCCATATCGCCGAAGCAATCCTCATCCGTATCGTACGAAACGCATTCAAAGGTCTCTTTCCGGATCAGCTCGCCGAACGCACTGTATTGATTGTCATAACGGGTATGAATCGTTTTTTCGTAGATATCCTTATAATTCCCGTGCTCGTCGTACTCGTAACGGGTCTTGCTTTCATATGCGCTTCCGTCCGGGGACGTTCTGGTTTCCTTACACACAATCATCCTGCGGTTCGCATCATACTGTTTCTCTGTGATTTCCGTATAGTTGGTCACGAATTTGAGCTCGGAGTATACGCAGTTCCCGGCTTCGTCATATTGTTTCGTGAGTTCCGAAGACTTTCCCGATTCCGTGTATTCCGTCCGTTTCGTCTCCTGCCAGATTTTCACATATCCTTCGGGAATTTCCTCCGAAGGCTCCTCGGTCGGCGTCGGTTCCGAGACGGTTTCCGTCACAGTAGGCGTATCCTCAGTCTTTTTCTTATCCGCTACGGGTCCTTTCTTACGAAAGATTCCCGCCAAAAGGAGAATCTCCGCCGCTAACGCCGCGACGCAGAGAATCCCTATAACCGTAATGATTGTTCCTCCGGAAAGCCCCCCGGCTTTCCCCGGTTTCTTACTTCTCATTCAAAATATCCTTTTCGTCATTGGTCAGATTCTTAAACAAAACACCGCTTTCTGCGGTAAGCCGCACGGTGAACGTTCCGTTTTGCGGAAATACGATGACCGCGTCGGGCCAGTAACCGGCCTGATCGGTCTTCATGATCCGGACCATCTTGTGCGCGTCCGTGACGCCGCATTTCCATGCGGGAATCGTTATCTCGCGGTCTTCCGGATTGTTGTTGATTGCGACAATCACCGCGGAGTCGATGTTAAACCGTGCATAGCAGAGCACACCGTGTTCGGCGGTCAGAAGCATCAGCGAACCGGTGCGCAGAGCCGGATAATTCTTGTGAATCCGTATCATTTCGCGGTGAAAGCCGAGCATCTCGTAATCCTCGCTGCCCCATGGGTAGGTTCGGCGGTTATCCGGGTCGGTCCAGCCGACCTGCCCCGCTTCGTCCCCGTAATACACGGTCGGCGCCCCGGGCCACGTCATCTGAATCAGGACAGCCTCTCGCATGACGGCGCGGTTTACGCCCTGCCCCGCCATCTCCGGTCCGAGAATCGCGGTTCTTCCGGACATGCGGTTGGTACGCGTCAGGAAGCGCGAGTGGTCATGGTTTGAGAGTTCGTTCATCGCGGCATACAGCGAGCCCGTCTCAAACTTCAGCATATTGTTCCGCATTGCTTCGACAAATGCCACGTCGTTATTTAACATATCCTCGCGGAACTCATCGCTGTGCTTTTCCATGCCGGTCAAAAACCATGTGACGGGCTCCATAAAGGCATCGTAATTCATGACGGTGTCCCATTCGTCGCCGCACAGCCATTCCGCCGGGTCGCCGTAATGCTCGGCGAGGATCAGTGCGTCGGGGTTTGCATTTTTCACACCGGTGCGGAAGCGTTTCCAGAAACGGTGATTAAACGCTCTGCTGTGCCCGAGATCCGCGCCGACGTCGAGACGCCAGCCGTCGATGCCGTACGGGCAGGAAACCCATTTCTCGGCAATCCGGAGAATTTCGTCGCAAAGCTCCGGCGACTTCTCATAATTGAGCTTCGGAAGCGTCGCATGATTCCACCAGCCCTCGTAGGTGTCGTTGTCCGGCCATGCATCTTCACGGAATGAAAAGTAATTCCGGTAAGGGCTGTCGGCAGAGTGATACGCGCCGGAAGCAAATCCTTCGGCATTCTCGTAGATGCCTTCGCGGTCGATCCATTTATTGAAAGAACCGCAATGGTTGAAGACGCCGTCCAGAATAATCCGCATGCCGCGTTTATGAATCTCCGAAACGAAATCCGCAAAGAACTCGTTACTCTTGGCGAGATTCTCCGAATCCGTAACGCGCGCGATGTAGCGGTATGCATGACGGTTATCCGTGTCGCCCTCCGCAAGCACGCGCGGGTCGTCATGGACGATTACGCCATAGTGCGGATCGACATGGTCATAATCCTGAATGTCGTATTTATGATTGGAAGGCGAGACGAAGATCGGGTTCAGATAAAGCACCTCCACACCCAGATCCTGCAGGTAATCGAGCTTCTTGAGAATTCCCTTCAGATCGCCGCCGTAGAACATTCCGACATCGTTGGCGTCCGGATACCGGTTCCAGTCCGTAACATCGGAAACATAATTGTCAATATAGTAATACTCGCGGTCCGTTACGGAGTTCTCAACATCCCCGTTACAGAAGCGATCCACGAAAATCTGATACATGACGGCACCCTTTGCCCACTCGGGCGTCCGGAAGCCGGGCGTGATGCGGAAATCGCCCTTCGGGTCATATTCCGTGCTAAGGCCCGAACGGTTATAGTAGAAATCCCCTTCCGGCGTCTCCACCAGGAAACCGTAGAAGATCTGCCGTTCTTTGATTGCAATATCCGCCTCGTAAAGCGAGAAGAGGATATGCGTCCGGAACAGGCGCATCGGAATTCTCTGCCCTTCGTATAAAACAAATGACCGGAAGCCTTCCGCGTTCGGCATTCTGAGCCGCACCGTAACCGTGCTGTTCCGTTCGGGTTCGCACGGACTGCGGAACAGTTCGGTTCCGTCGCTGAAGATAGCTTCCTGCCATGGATAGTCGAAAACGTTCATAAAAACGACCCGGACACCGCCGGGCACCACCGACCTTTCTGCTCATCTGCCTGCATCCTGCAGGCCCAAATCATATTTTATCCTCCGTTTGTTCCGTTGTCAAACGGAAATGAAAAGCGCCGCTAGTTGGGGGATAGCGGCGCCTCTCGGAGAAGGTATTTTTGTTACTTATGGGGGTAGCAAAAACTATATAATGTATTGGGGTTTACGCCCATTATAATAGCATGGTCTCCCCTTTTAGTGTGCACAAAGTTTACAAAAACCGATATGTTTTTTTGTGCAACTTGTATAGCCCTGCAATTACCATCCGGCAATCGCCAGCGGGCTTTCGATTTGGTAAAGATTCTTAGAACATACCGCCGAACTGTGCGATAAGATCCTTGAAATCTCTGAGCTTCGTAATGTCGCCAGGCTTCGAGATCTTGCCGACGCTGTCGGAAACCTTAATCTCAATCGTAACCTTGGCTTCGGTTCCTTCCACTTCAATACCGTCCACGGATACTCTTGCGGTGAATCCGGAATCGGTCGACTTCAGCGTGATCTTCGACTCAACTTTCTCAAAGTCCTCGTCGGAAACGTTGTCTGCCGCTCTACGGATTTCTCCAGCAGCATCCTTCAGCTCTTTATAAAGGTCGTCCATATCGAGCTCACTGTTAAGATAACCGCCGACCTGCTCGTTCAGATCCTTCTTCTTAATCTCGGCAATGGCCTGATCAATGGTAGCCTTGTCTGCGCCGAATGCATCCGCAAGAACAACGATATCATCATAATAGTAATCGATCAGCTTCTTCACGTACGCATTGTAGTCGATATCATTGGATGTAAGGTCATCCATGTTCTTGTCAACATAGTCCTGGAAATCATCCTCAATGAAATCCGTGAGCTCATTCAGCAGAGTCCGGTATGCATCGGGATTGTCGAAGGTAATCGTAAACTCGTCCTTCTCGCCCTTCACCTTGGCATCCTTGAAGCCTCTCTTCAGGAACTTGGTGCAGAGCTCTACGGTTTCCTTCATCACTTCGGTGGACTTCTTCTGATTGAATTCGTCCGGAAGCGGAATGGCGAAGTAACCGAGCTTCACGCTGGAAAGCATCTCGCCGACCTGCGGCTCAACGGCGGTCAGGGCCTTTACGAGACCGCCCAGGTTGATGTAAGCCATTGCATCCTTCACAATCATGAAGTCGTCAATATCAATGTTGAACTGTTCCTTTACGGAATCCACGTCAAGGGTAATGCCGATGGCGTAGTTGTTCTTGCCGTCCGAAACGATCTTGGCGGTCATCTTGGCGGTACCTTTCTCACCGAGATCCGCATCCATTGACATGGTCACCGTCCCCTTTTCAAAAGTGCCCATATCTTCAATCATCTCATAGACGTCGTCGTAGGATTTAGCCTTTTTTTTCTTGTCGCTGTTATCATCGTCTTTGTCGCCGCATGCGGTAAAGCAGCTGAGCGCAAAAACAAGAATCAGAAACAATGCAAAAACTCTCTTTTTCATGTCTTCTTCCTTTCTGAATCATCCATTCACACACACAAACTTTTGTGATTTTGTTAAATCACATTTACATTATACTACAATTCACCGAAAAAATCAAGTGATTTTTCAGTCCAGACGGATGTCGGTCACAAGCGGTTCTTCCTTGACGATTCCGAAGAGCGCCTCGAACTCCTCTTTCGTGATTCTTTCCTTCTGTAAAAGGAGCTCCGCACAGGAATTCAGCACGCCTAAGTTCTCGCGGATAATCCGCTCCGCCTCGTGGTAACAGTGGTCGATAATCTTCCTTACTTCCTCATCGATCGCATTTGCCACATTTTCGCTGTAGCTTCTCGGATGGGCGAGATCCCGTCCGATGAAGACCTCTTCGTCATTCAGGTCGTAGTTGACCGTTCCGAGCGCATCCGAAAAACCGTACTTGGTAATCATTGCCCTCGCGGTCTGCGTTGCCTGCTTGATGTCCATGCTTGCGCCGGTCGTGATATCGTCGAAAACAAGGCTTTCCGCCACGCGTCCGCCGAGATCGACGATGATCTGCTGCGTCATCTTGCCCTTGGTCATGAACATTTCGTCCTTCTCCGGAAGCGGCATCGTATAACCTGCCGCCCCGCTTCCCGTTGGAATGATGGACACATTGTAAACCGGCCCGACATCGGGAAGAACATGGAACAGGATTGCGTGTCCCGCTTCATGGTATGCGGTAATCCGTTTCTCCTTCTCGCTGACCACGCGGCTCCGTTTCTCCGTTCCGACGCCGACGCGGATCAGGGACTTCTTAACGTCCTCCGCATTCAGGAACGCACGGTCGTCTTTGGCGGCACTGATGGCTGCCTCGTTCATCAGGTTCTCAAGATCGGCGCCTGTGAAACCTGCCGTGATCTGCGCAATGTGCTCCAGATTGACGTCTTCCGAAAGCGGTTTGTTCGCGGCATGCACTTTAAGAATCTCAAGACGTCCGCGTACATCCGGGCGCCCCACGAGCACCTTCCGGTCAAACCGTCCCGGACGGAGAATTGCGGGATCGAGGATATCCACGCGGTTGGTTGCCGCCAGCACGATAATTCCCTCGTTCACCGAGAAACCGTCCATCTCAACCAGCAGCTGGTTTAATGTCTGCTCTCTCTCGTCATGCCCGCCGCCGAGACCGGAGCCTCGTTTTCTGGCTACCGCGTCAATCTCGTCCACGAAGACGATACACGGGCAGTTGTGTTTGGCCTGATCAAACAGGTCACGGACACGGGATGCGCCAACACCGACGAACATCTCCACGAAATCCGAACCGGAAATCGAGAAGAACGGAACGCCTGCCTCTCCCGCAACGGCCTTCGCAAGAAGCGTTTTACCGGTTCCCGGAGGTCCTTCCATCAGGATGCCTTTCGGAATCCGGGCGCCGACCTTCAGGTATTTCTTCGGATTGGCAAGGAAGTCAACGACCTCCTGCATCTCCTCTTTCTCTTCATGAAGTCCGGCAACCTTGCTGAAGTTGATTCCCATCTTCCCGGGCATAATCACTTCCGCGCGGCTCTTGCCGAAATTCATCAGCTGCGAATTCCCGCCGCCGAGCGCATGGGTCAGGGACATATAGAATAGAAGCACCATCAATCCGAGAACCAGATACGGAAAGACGTCGGTCCAGAACCAGTGCGGTTTGTTGACATCCGAAACGCCGTAGGTGATTCCGTATTCCTCCGCCTCGGCGATGATCCGGTTGACATCCGTCGTGTAAAACCGGAAGGTGTCTTTGTTCTTCCGCTCCACGGTAATCGATCCCGAAGGCACCTCTTCGTTCTGGACAATCGAAATCTTTGCAACATTGCCTTCCGAAAGGTCCTTCAGGAAATCATCGTGCGTATAATCAAAATTGTTCCTCGAAAGAATCGAGGAGTAAACCAGGGAGAAAACAAGCACTCCTAACAGAATCAGATAGAAGACTGCTCCCCCGCCTCTCTTTTTGTTCAAACGTTATTCCTCTGTGCCGTTCTTCGGCTCTTTCTGTAAAAATGCGGCTCAGTCGTCGAACCGGAGCACTCCGATATACGGAAGCGCGCGGTAGCGCTGCGCGTAATCCAGCCCGTATCCGACCACAAACTCGTCCGGAATCTCAAATCCGGAATACTTCACGGGAACGGATACCACACGGCGGCTCGGCTTGTCAAGAAGCGTACAGAGCTCGATGGACGCCGGCTGACGGCTCCGGAGCAGCTCGAGAAGGAACGACAGCGTGTGTCCGGAATCGATGATGTCCTCAATCACCAGAACATCCTCTCCGCGGATGCTTTCATCCAGATCCTTGACAATCCGGACGCGTCCGTTCGATTCCATCTCGTTTCCGTAACTGGACACGGACATGAAATCCAGTTTCACCGGAAGATTAATCCGTTTCGCCAGTTCGGTGGTAAAAAAGACGCTTCCTTTCAGGATACAGATTAATTTCAGTTCCCTGCCGGCATAGTCTTCGGTAATCTGTGCCGCCATCTCACGCACTCTTGCAAGCACCTTATCCTCGGGAATCAATACGCTGACGCTTTCCATCCTGCTTTCCTTTCCGTGTTTCTTTTTTTATTTCCAGCACCAGAATCCGTCTGGTACTGCCGGTAACGTAATACCGTTCGGTTCCGCGCGCTCCGGGAATCCAAAGCACTTCGGAGCCGGCTGCGACAATCTTTATCCGGTCCCGCTCTTCCCGCGGAATCTTGGCCGTCACGAAATACTCCCGGAGCAGCTTCGTCCCCCCGTCCGGACCGATTCGGAAACGGTCTCCTTCACGTCTCGTACGAAGTACGGGAACGCACTTTATCATATCATAATCGAACCATTTTATCCACTTCTTTTTTGGCACCGGCTCCCCGGGAGAATAATCCTTTACCGACACCGAAAGCACTTCTCCGTCAGTAAGTTCGTAATCGCCCGGAAGAAGTTCCGTCTCCGCCGTGTCCGGCGCGTTCTCCGCCTTCCTGCGGATTCCTTCATATGTACGTTCAAGCGTCAACCGGTAAGGAAGGCTCAGTTCCTTTGATACCGGTCCCCGCAGAAGCTGTTCCATTGCTTCCGCGTGCTGTTCCGTGAAATCCTTCTCCGCGCCTGCCAGTTCTTTAGCAAACTTAAGAAGCACTTCCCTTCGGACAATTCTCGGATCTGCTTTAAGCCGTTCCGC
>CAMZEW010000080.1:0-7948 GCA_947305875.1 uncultured Lachnoclostridium sp. | reverse complement strand
TCGACGGCGTTATCCGTCCCGACCACGGCCGCATGATCTGGGGCGAGCAGGCAAGGCCCGGTTACGGGCTTTATGACCGGGCGCTCGGTGTCGCTTACCTGAACGGGCTTTGGGAAGCAATTAAAAAGAGCGGAGCCGCGAAATAAAGCGACTCGATACAGGAGATGAGTAAAATGAAACTGACGGATATCGTAAAGAAGGAAAACCGGGCCGAATGGGAAGTAAAAGGTTACGAGCTTCCGAACTATGACCGCGAAGCAATGATTTCGAAAACAAAAGAGAACCCGACCTGGATTCATTTCGGAGCGGGCAACATATTCCGTGCATTTCCGGCGGCATTCCTTGACCGGATGCTGAATGCCGGCGAGACCGACCGCGGCGTGATTGTCTGCGAAGGTTTTGACTATGAGATTATCGATAAGGCTTACCGTCCGTTTGATAACCTGAGCCTGCTTGCGGTTCTTAAGGCCGACGGAACGGTTCGGAAGAAGGTCATCGGAAGCGTGGCCGAATCCCTAAAGGGAGATATGGCTTCGCAGGATTTTGAAAGACTGCGTGACATTTTCCGTAAGAAGAGCCTGCAGATGGTGACGTTTACGATTACCGAGAAGGGGTATTCGCTGACCGGACCGGACGGAAACCTTTCGCCGGTTGCGAAGGAAGACCTTGAAAACCGCGGACTTGCGCCGGTTCTCATTATGGGAAAGGTGACGGCGCTTTTATATGACCGCTTCCTTGCGGGCGCTTATCCGGTTGCGATGTCTTCGATGGACAACTGCTCGCATAACGGCGACAAGCTGAAGGCAGCCGTCATGACATACGCAAAGACATGGGAAGAGAAGGGAATCGTGAAGAAGGGCTTCTGCGATTATCTTTCCGATCCGGATCACGTGACGTTTCCGTGGAGCATGATTGATAAGATCACGCCGCGTCCGGACGATACGGTCCGCGCGATGCTTTCTGCGGACGGCTTTACGGATACCGATTTGATTGTAACGAGCCGGAATACGTATACGGCGCCTTTCGTAAATGCGGAGGAAACCGAATACCTTGCCGTTGAGGATACGTTTCCGAACGGACGTCCCGCGTTTGAGAAGGCAGGCGTTCTGTACGCTGACCGTGAGACCGTCGACAAGGTCGAGAAGATGAAGGTCTGCACATGCCTGAATCCTTTGCATACGGCGCTTGCCATCTACGGCTGCATGCTCGGATATACGAAGATTTCCGAGGAAATGAAGGACAACGAACTCGTGAATCTGATTACGAAGATGGGTTACAATGAGGCGATGCCGGTTGTTGTGGACCCGGGCATCATTAAGCCGCAGCAGTTTATCAACGATGTTCTGACGAAGCGCCTGCCGAATCCGTTCATGCCGGATGCGCCGCAGCGGATTGCGACCGATACTTCGCAAAAACTGCCGATTCGTTTCGGTGAGACGCTTAAGGCATATAAGCGGGACGGGCTTGATCTGTCCCCGCTTACTTTGATTCCGCTCGTGCTTGCGGGCTATGCGCGTTATCTGAGCGGTCTTACGGACGAGGGTGAAGCGTTTGAGCAGTCGTCCGATCCGATGCTTTCGGAACTTAAGAAGATTACGGAAGGGTATACGCTCGGCGGGGAGAATGATTATTCAACCCTCAGGGCACTTTATTCGAGAAAGGATATCTTCGCCGTTGACCTTTATGATATCGGTCTCGGGGAGAAGATTGAAGGGATGGTAAAGGAGCTGTATTCCGGTAAGGGAGCAATCCGGAAGACGCTTCGTAAGTATTGCGGCTGATTGGATTGTGAGGGGTTATCGTGGAAACGTTTTATGTGATTGCCGGCATACTCGTGTTCTTTGTGATTATGGGCATCGTGGACCGGATACGCCGTGAGAAGGAGCTTACTAAAGAGGTTGAGAAATCGTTCGGCATTGCCGTATCGGGAGAGCCGGACCACGAGCGGTTCATGCTTCTTTCCGCATATCTTAAGTCGCTTCCGAAAGCGGATAGCGATATTGACGGCATTACGTGGGAAGATCTTGACATGGACCGGATTTTCGCCGAGCTGAACCATACGTGTTCGGCAGTCGGCGAAGAGGTTCTGTTCGCATGGCTTCATAAACCCGAGACGGCTTCCGCGGAACTGATTCGAAGAGAGCATCTGATTGACCTGTTTGAGCATGATTCCGAAGCAAGACTTACCGCGGGCAAGGCGCTGCTTCGGATGGGAAAACTCAGACGGATTTCGGTTTACGATTACATGATGCGTCTTCATAACGTGCCGACGGAAGGCAACCTGAAGCATTATGCGGCACTCCTTTTCTATGTTGCTTCGGTTGTTTTGATGTTTACCGAATATGCTCCGATTGGGTTCGGCGTATTCATGGGAACGGCGCTTTTCAATATCGCAACCTACCTGAAACGGAAAGGGCAGATTGAACCGTATCTTGACGTTGTTTCGTATATCGCACGCTGGATCCGTTCCGTGCGCCGCATGGCGGAGGAACTCGGGAAAACGGAACAGCAGGAGCTCCGCACGGAGTTAGAAAAGCTGAAGGAAAATGCGGATTCGTTCCGCTCGTTCGTAAGAGGTTCCGGCCTGCTTTCGCCGAACAACCCGGCAGGCGGCGGAATCATGGAACTGCTGATGGAATACGTCCGGATGCTGTTCCATGTGGATTTGATCAAATTCAATCAATTGTACCGTATCTTCGAAGACCGGCAGGCGGAATTAAACCGTCTGTTCGAGGGCACCGGCACAATCGACGCGTCGCGTGCAATCGCTTCGTACCGCTGCTACAAGAAACAGTATACGGTACCGATTCTTCACGATGCGCCGAACCACACAATCAAGGCGGAAGCAATCTGTCATCCGCTTGTCGAGGAGCCCGTTGCGAACAGCATCACGGCTGACCGTCCGGTGCTTCTGACCGGTTCGAACGCTTCCGGAAAGTCGACATTCTTAAAGACGCTTGCGGTTAACGCGATACTCGCGCAGAGCATCCATACGGTGCTTGCATCGGGGTATGAGGCCGATTATTTCCGGATTCTTTCCTCGATGGCCTTGCGGGACGATCTTGCGGCCAAAGAGAGCTACTATATCGTTGAAATCCGTTCGTTGAAACGGATTATGGATGCCGCCGAAAGCAGCGCATCGGTGCTTTGTTTCGTCGATGAAGTGCTCCGCGGCACGAATACCGCCGAACGGATTGCGGCAAGCTCCCGAATCCTTCGCTATCTGGCCGGCAAGAAAGCGCTTGTATTCGCGGCCACGCACGATCTGGAGTTGACGTCGCTTCTTTCGGACGTTTATGAGAATTATCATTTCAGCGAGCAGGTGAAAGAGGACATTGTCGTATTCGATTACCGCTTAAAACCGGGCAAGGCGACGTCACGGAACGCGCTCAAGCTTCTTGAGATGATGGACTACCCGAAATCGATTACCGAGGATGCCAATAAGGCAGTCGAGGGATTTCTTTCGACAGGAGAATGGAATTAGGTATTATGGACAAATGGCAGGTGAACCTTTACACCGACGGCGCCGCGCGGGGAAACCCGGAGGGTCCGGGCGGTTACGGGGCGGTGCTTCAGTACCGGGATTCAAAAGGCAATCTTCATGAACGGGAATATTCCGGAGGGTTTTCGAAGACGACGAACAACCGGATGGAGCTTCTCGCGGTGATTGTCGGTCTGGAAGCGCTGACGAAGCCGTGCGAGGTCGAACTGTATTCGGATTCGCAATATGTCGTGAAGCCTTTTACGGAGCACTGGATCGATGCGTGGAAGAAGAAAGGCTGGCGCACGAGCGGCAACGACGAAGTGAAAAACCGCGCGCTCTGGGAACGGCTGCTTGCGGCGATGAAAGGTCATAACGTTTCGTTTAACTGGGTCAAAGGCCATGCCGGACATCCGGAGAACGAACGCTGCGACAAGCTCGCGACTACGGCAGCCGACGGAGAAAACCTGCTTCTTGATGACGGCGGGGATCTTCGGAACCCGAAACCGGCTTTCGAACAGTAATACTTTATACGGCGTCTCATTTGCCGGAATAACGCAGTTTAGACTGCGGGAATGAGGAACACGATGGATAACATCCCGATGGAACAATTGTCACCGATGATGGTGCATTATCTCGAAACGAAGCGGCAGTACGCGGACTGTATCCTTTTCTACCGCCTCGGGGATTTCTATGAGATGTTCTTCGATGATGCCGAGCTGGTTTCGAGGGAACTTGAGCTGACGCTTACGGGTAAGAGCTGCGGACTTGAGGAGCGTGCGCCGATGTGCGGCGTTCCGTTCCATGCTGCAGACGTCTATATCACAAAGCTTGTGGATAACGGTCACAAGGTTGCAATCTGCGAGCAGGTCGAGGACCCGAAGCTTGCAAAGGGCATGGTGAAGCGGGAAGTCATCCGGATTGTGACGCCCGGTACGAATACGGCACCCGAGAGTCTTGACGAAACGAAGAATAACTACCTGATGGGAATTATCTGGTCGGATGATTCGTTCGGAATATCCGCAATCGACGTTTCGACCGGCGATTATTATGTAACCGAAGTGAACAGCGCGCGGAAGGTGATGGATGAAATCACCAAATTCGGGCCTTCGGAGATAGTCTGTAACCCGGCGTTCTTTATGTCGGGCGTGGATACGGAAGACCTTCAGAACCGTCTCCGCATCGCAATCTCACCGCTTGCGGACTGGATGACGGAGCCCGACAATTGCGAGAAAGTTCTGAAAGAGCATTTTCATCTCGGAAATCTGTTCGGTCTCGGCCTTGGGGACATGCCCGCGGGCGTGCTTGCGGCCGGCGCCGTCATGAATTATCTTTATGATACGCAGAAGATAGCGCTTTCGCATATTACGGAACTGAAACCGTACGTGACCGGCCGTTATATGATTATCGACAGCGCGACGAGACGGAATCTCGAGCTTTGCGAGACGCTTCGCGAGAAGCAGAAGCGCGGCAGTCTTCTGTGGGTACTCGATAAGACGAAAACCGCGATGGGCGCGAGAATGCTCCGGAGTTTCACCGAGCAGCCGCTTCTTGATACCGCGGAAATCAGAAGAAGACAGGAGGCCATCCGCGAGTTTAATCAGAATGTGATGACCCGCGAAGAGGTCCGGGAATACCTGAACGCGATATACGACCTTGAGCGGCTTATCTGCAGGATCAGTTATCAAAGCGCGAATCCGAGAGATTTGATTGCGTTCATGACATCGCTTGCGATGCTTCCGCCGATCCGTTACCAGCTGAAGGATTTTCAAAACGATCTGATCAAAACCGAGGTTGCGAATCTGGACCCGCTTACCGATCTTCATGATCTGATTGAAGCCGCAATCGATCCCGACCCGCCGCTCAGTTCAAAGGAAGGCGGGATTATAAGGAGCGGCTATAACGAAGAGGTGGACCGCCTGCGGGAAGCGAAGACAAGCGGCAAGCAATGGCTTTCGGAGCTGGAGGAGCACGAGCGGAACCAAACCGGCATCAAAAACCTGCGCGTTAAGTATAACCGCGTCTTCGGGTACTATCTCGAAGTAACCAATTCGTTTAAGAATCTGGTTCCCGCGGAATGGATAAGAAAGCAGACACTGACCGGTTCGGAGCGGTATACGACGCCGGAACTCAAGGATCTTGAGGATACGATTCTGAATGCCGAAGATAAGCTGTTCTCGTTAGAGTACCGGCTCTTCGTCGAGGTGCGGGAACGCATCTTCGCGGAGGTCGACCGGATTCATAAAACCGCGAAGGCGATTGCCGCAATCGACGCGATGGCAAGCCTTGCCTATGTTGCCGAGCGGAATCAGTATGTGTGTCCCGTTGTCAACGAAAAAGGCGGAATACATATTAAGGACGGACGTCACCCGGTAGTCGAACAGATGATACCGAACCGTATGTTCGTATCAAATGACACGCTTCTTGACAACGGCACGAACCGTGTCAGCATTATCACCGGTCCGAACATGGCCGGTAAATCGACCTACATGCGTCAGGTCGCATTGATTGTTCTGATGGCACAGATGGGAAGCTTCGTCCCCGCTGCTTCCGCGGAAATCGGAATTGTCGACCGGATTTTCACGAGAGTCGGCGCGAGCGATGACCTCGCAAGCGGACAGAGCACGTTCATGGTCGAGATGACCGAGGTTGCGAACATCCTCCGTAATGCGACGAAGAACAGCCTTCTTGTACTCGACGAAATCGGAAGAGGAACGAGCACATTTGACGGGCTTTCGATTGCATGGGCCGTGATTGAACATGTCGCCGACCCGCATCTGATCGGTGCGAAGACGCTGTTTGCCACGCATTATCATGAACTGACCGAGCTTGAGGGGAAACTCGAAGGCGTGTGCAACTACTGTATCGCGGTCAAGGAGCAGGGAGACGATATCATTTTCCTCAGAAAAATCGTCCGCGGCGGTGCCGATAAGAGCTACGGAATTCAGGTTGCAAAGCTTGCAGGGGTTCCGAAGAGCGTTTTGGACCGTGCGAAGGAAATTGTCGAGCAGCTTTCCGAGAATGATCTTGCTGAGAAGGCGAAGAACATCCGCGTTGTGGATACCGGGGTTCAGAAGCCGAAGAAGCCCGCAAAGCAGGCGGATGTCGAAGGACAGATCAGCCTGTTCGGTGACACGCTGGGTGAACGTGTCGCGGATAAAATCCGTGAGGCCGACCTCTCACAGATGACACCCATTGAAGCATTGAATCTTCTGTACCGGCTTCAGGAGGAATTGAAGCATTAAGCCGGAATAAGGGGGCGAACCCCAATCGCGTATAAAGAGGACAAAATGGAACAGGCGTATCGAGTGCACCTCGGACCGGCCCGCTGCGGGGCGGATCTCGGGGACGGAAGCGAGCGCGGGTTCTACGTGGATCAGGATACGATCTTACGTAAGCTCGGACGCCCGCATCGTCAGATTAATCTGATGTATTGTTATTATCCGAACGACCCCGGCTGGCCGAAACGGGCAAGCGAGGCGTTCCCGAAGGAAAATCCGGAATTTGCATGGGATTATCCTTACGATGATTATTTCCCTTTCGGCGGAGGAATCGGCGGAAGCAGAGATGCCGAAGTCTTTCAATGCATGCGGGATGTCAGAAGGCACGGACAGGATGTGTGCCTGACGCTTACGATGGACCCGTTTCTTACGGACGAACATATCGCGGCGGTCGCAAAAGACCTCCGTACCTTCGGAAGAGTGACGGTCCGGATTAACCACGAAGCGACCGGCAACTGGTTTTCGTTTAACCGAAGAGCTACTTACGAGCAGGTTGCTGCTTTCTTCGTGAGATGCGCCGGAATCTTTCATAAGGAGGCGCCGAACTGTAAGATTGTTCTCTGTTTAGACGGGTGCAAGAGCCTTAGTGAAGAGAAAATGGTGATGGAAGACATCTTCACCGAAGCCGCCCGTGCTGCAGACGTCGTTTCCGTAGACCGGTATCTGGCACTTCACTGGGGCTGGCCGACCGATGTGTGCGAAGACAACCGGAGCGCGCAAAGGACGCAGGTCGGTGAGATTTACCGCTTATGCAAAAAGAGTGCGGACCGATATGAGATTATGAATCAGGGCGTCCGCAAGCCGATGGTGTTATCGGAGTTAAATGCGGACGGTGACGTGACCGGTCCGTATGAACAGGCAGAGATGTACGAAGAATTCTGCCGACTGCTTCGGGAAGATCCTGACGACTGGCTTTCGGGAATTACGATGTATCAATATCGTGATGACGGAAGGCTCGGACTTGAGATTACCGACCCGAATAACCAAAATGTCGGAATCGAACAGCCGCTTTTAAAGGCATATCGGAACCTGATTCACCGCGAACCGTTTCTTCCTTCGATGATTGTCGGTGAGAAGACGGACGGACCGTTCAAGCTTCGTTTCGGGGGGGCGGAAGATGCGGACGGAATCACGATTCCGATACAGCTTGAGAAGAAACCGGTGTTCTTTGAACTGTATTTCGACG
>CAMZEW010000079.1:0-8023 GCA_947305875.1 uncultured Lachnoclostridium sp. | reverse complement strand
AACGTTGAATCCGAATCTCGGCGTCGTGAAGCTCGATGATACCGACGGGTTCGTCATTGCGGATATCCCCGGTCTGATTGAAGGCGCTTCCGAAGGCGTCGGGCTCGGTCACGAGTTCTTAAAGCACGTGGAACGCTGCCGCGTATTGATTCATATCGTGGACGGCGCTTCGACCGAAGGACGCGATCCGGTTTCCGACATTCAGAAGATTAACGAAGAACTCGCAAAATACAGCGAAGTGCTTGCAGGCAAGCCGCAGATCATCGCCGTCAATAAGATGGATCTGTTTACGCCCGAAGAACAGGAGATTGCGCTCTCGCTGATTGCGGACGGGCTTCCCGAAGGAACGCCCGTATATCCGATTTCCGCGGTAAGCGGGCAGGGCGTGCGTGAGCTTTTGTATGCGGCCTATAACATGCTTCATACGATTGAGGAAGAGCCTATTGTGTTCGAGCAGGAATACTTCCCGGAGACGATGGACGGTGCGGAAGAGCCTTTTACGGTCGAATATGACATGGAAAACAGCATGTATGTTGTTGAAGGACCGCGGATTGAGCGGATGCTCGGCTATACGAATCTCGATTCCGAAAAGGGCTTCGAATTCTTCCAGAATTTCCTGAAGACGTCGGGCATCTTAAAAGAACTCGAAGCGCTCGGCATTCAGGACGGCGACACGGTCCGCATGTACGGGCTGCAGTTTGATTACTACAAATAAGCATTACATTTTCCGAAGGAGAAAGCCGATGAACAGCAAGCAGAGAGCTTATCTGAAAAGCATTGCGATGGTGACGGAGCCGATTCTGCAGATCGGCAAAGGCCGCCTCACGCCGGAAATTTCCGCGTCCGTTTCGGAAGCGCTTGAGGCGCGGGAATTGGTTAAGATTTCGGTGCTTAATAACTGTATGGAAGAACCGGATGACCTTGCGCGGATGCTTTCCGAGCGGACCGGCGCGGAAGTCGTCCAGGTAATCGGAAAGAAGATTGTTCTGTACCGGGAATCGAAGAAAAGAAAGAAAATCATTCTGCCCTGAAGGCGGAAATCATAAAGGAGAAGCGTATGTTAACATCGAACGAACTGGTTAAGACCGCCTGCGAGGCACTCGAAGAGAAGAAGGGCGGAAACATTCAGATTATCAATATCGCGGACGTTTCCACGATTGCGGATTATTTCGTCATCTGCGACGGAGCGAATGCGCCTCAGGTGGAAGCCCTTGTCGATAACGTAAAGGAAAAACTTTTCAAACTCGGACGTTCCCCGAAGCGCGTCGAAGGTATGAAGAACTGCGGCTGGATTCTTCTCGATTATGAAGACGTTGTCATTCATGTTTTTTCGAAGCAGGACCGCCTGTTCTATGATCTGGAGCGAGTCTGGAGAGACGGCAGGACGGTTTCCGTCGAGGAGCTGTAATTCTTAATTACGGAAAATGAGAAAGTGTGGACCCGGTATTCCGGAATCCACACTTTTTTGTTATTTCATTTCTGTTGAAAAGGTCAGAACAGACGGAACAAGCCGATAACCTTTCCGAGTATTTCGACATTGTCGACGATAATCGGATCCATGTAATCGTTCTCGGGCTGGAGACGGTAGTGGCCTTTCTCTTTATAGAACGTTTTAACCGTGGCGGAATCTTCAATCAGGGCCACGACAATCTCGCCGTTTCTTGCGGTATTGCGGCGCTCGACAAGAATCTGGTCGCCGTCGAAGATGCCGACGTTCACCATGCTGTCGCCCTTTACGCGGAGCATAAAGGTTTCGGCATTCGGCATGAATTCTGCCGGAATCGGAAAATAGTTCTCAATGGACTCAACGGCAAGAATCGGCTGGCCCGCGGTGATGGTGCCGACCATCGGAACATTCACGACTTCGCGTTTTGCAAGATTAAAGTCGTCATCGATAATTTCGATGGCGCGGGGCTTAGCCGGATCGCGGCGGATATACCCGTTCTCTTCAAGCGTCTCAAGATGCGCGTGCACCGAGGAAGTGGAGCGGAGATGAACCGCCTCGCAGATGTCCCGAAGCGCCGGCGGATATCCTTTGGCAAGAATCTGTTCTTTAATATACTCTAAAATCTCCTGTTGTTTCTTCGTAATCTTACCGGGCATGACAAACCTCCTCTGTTTCCGTTATTTGTAATCATTATATCATTCCGTTTTGGAAAAATCAAAACATTTGTTCGAAAAAATAACCAAAAAATCGAACAAATTTTTGGTTATTTTGTATCGTATCTGCAGATTGACATTCGAATATATGTTCGGTATAATGCAAATATACAAACAAATGTTCGAAATATTTAATCGGAGGAACAAGGGAATGAAGAGTATAAGATCAGAAAGAATTACCATGAAAAGAGTGCTGATTCTTGCGGCAATCGTCTGCACGGTATTGTTCGCAATTACAATTCTGCAGCTCAGAAAGAATAAGGCTTACGGAAGCTCCGACCGGGTGAAGACGTGCGTGAGCATTCAGATCCGGGAAGGAGATACCCTCTGGGATATCGCTTCCGCTTATTATACGCCCGAATGCGGCAGCCTTCAGGCTTACATTAAGGAAATCAAGAGAACCAATTCCCTGAAGTCGGATTCGATTCATGCAGGTCATTATCTTCTGATTCCGTATTACTGTAAGACGGAATAGAAGAGAGACCTACTTCTTCCATTTCGTAAGCGTTTCGGAATCGGTGATTGCATGAAAGAGCCGTTCCCGTACGCCGGGAGCCTTTTCATTAATCTCTTTTATAAGCTCGGAAGCATATTCCCTTGTCGTGTTTCCGTCCGCCTCACAGGGATTTTTGAAGGTCGGAAGATTATAGTTATGCTGAAAACCGATTATATCCCGTTCCTCCGTATAGATTAACGGCCGGATCAGCGTAAGACCGGTCCGGTCCCAGTCCGTTACCGGGGCGAAGGTATAGAACCTTCCTTCATAGATTAAGGACATCAGCATCGTTTCGATAACATCGTCTTTATGATGCGCATAAGCAATCTTATTGCATCCGAGTTCTTTGGCCTTCTCATTCAATGCGCCTTTCCGCATCTTGGCGCATAAGGAACAGGGGCCTTTTTCTTTTCTTTCCTCGAATATGATTTTCGCGATTTCGGTTTCCACGACATAGAAAGGAACAGACAGTTCTTCGCACAGTCTTTCAATCTTTGTATAATCAATCGGATATCCGAGGTTTACCGTAATTGCACACAGCTCAAAGTGTTTCGGATAGAACCTTCTCAGTCCGGAAAGGGCATAAAGAAGCGTCAGACTGTCTTTGCCGCCGGAGATTCCGACGGCAATTTTATCATTCTCCTCAATCATATGATAATCATCGACGGCTTTTCTTGTATAACTCAGTAATTGCTGTAATTTCATATCCGGAACTCCTATCTGTGTCTTTTTGAAGTATATCCTTTCTTTCGGTGTTTTGCAAGAGACGGAACGGTTCATTTTCTGTGGCATTTCCCGCAGGAGTATGGTAATATAAAATATAAGTTCGGATATATACGAAATTCAGGTTCGGAGGACATAAGGTTGAATTCGGCGATTCAGGGAATTATCGATGAAATAAAGAAGAATATCAAGGGGAAAGATGACGTAATCCGGCGTGTTTTATGTGCCATGCTTGCGGGCGGGCACGTGCTTTTGGAGGACATTCCGGGCGTCGGCAAAACGACGCTTGCGGTTTCGATTTCGGAAGCGATGTCGCTTTCGTACCGCCGTGTGCAGTTTACTCCGGATGTAATGCCGAGCGACATTACCGGGTTCTCGATGTTCAATCCGCAGTCGCGGGAGTTTGAATACCATGAGGGTTCGGCTATGTGTAACCTGTTCCTTGCGGACGAGATTAACCGTACTTCGCCGAAGACGCAGTCTGCGCTTCTTGAGCTGATGGAAGAAGGAAAGGTGACCGTGGACGGTACTACGCACCAGCTTCCGAAACCTTTCTTCGTTATCGCGACGCAGAATCCTTTCGGTTCCGCAGGTACGCAACGTCTGCCGGAATCACAGATGGACCGCTTCATGATCCGCCTTTCGATGGGCTATCCGAGTCATGAATCCTCGGTTGACATTTTAAAATCCGATATCGGCATGAATCCGATCAATCCGATTATCAACCGGGAACAGTTTTTGAAGATGCAGGAAGAGGCCGCAGGCGTTTTCGTGGATGAAGCGGTTTATGATTTTATCGTGAATATTGCCGAAGCTTCCAGAAACTCCGAAAACATCGCGCTTGGTTTAAGCCCGAGAGGAACCAAGGCTTTGCTTCGTATGGCCAAATGCCACGCCTATATGCTTTCAAAAGACTATATCGGCGTGGACGACGTAATTGCAAACCTTTATCCGGTTGCCGCGCACCGGATTGTTCTCAGCACGAAAGCGAAAGCGAAAGAAATCGATACGGATTCGGTTCTTCAGACAATCGTTCACGAAGTGCGTGTCGCGAAGGTATCATTTTAATCCTTGCCGGGGTTATCTATGAGCAAATACATTTTATCCTATCTGCGTCTTGTACTCATACTCGGCGCACTCATAATCCTTTATATATTCAACAATCATCCGGTATCCCTGGTTCTTCTGATCGTAGGACTTTCGATACCCGTTTTCTCTGTTCTCTTTTTCCTTTTCTTCGGAAGAAAGTGTTCCGTCACGTTATCCTTCCGGCAATCCATGCTGAACCGTAATGCGAAAGGAAATCTTGTCGTTACGATTGTCAATCATTCCGCATATCCGCATTCCAAATTTATTGTATTCTTCCGGATTCGGAATGCGATCGGGGCCGAAGCGTATATTCATAAGATTTCGTTCTATGTCGGCCCTTATAAAACCGAAGAATACGTGCTTCTGGTTTCGTTCAAGTACTGCGGCCTGTATCGGGCGGAGCTTGTTAAGTTTGCTTCGACGGATCTGTTTGACCTTGCGGGATTTACGAAAACGGAGCAAAGCGTTTCCGAGGTTGTTATCATGCCGCATGTCGCGGAACTGAGCGGGTCTTTGGATCAGATTACCGGAACCGGTGAAGAGGAAGACGATTATACGGAAGAGCACGGTCGCGGAGAAGACCGGTCGGAGATTTTCGATATCCGGGAATATGCCGTCGGGGATAAACTGCAGACGATTCACTGGAAACTGAGCGCGAAGAGCGAACAGCTTTTGGTAAAAGAGTTTTCGGATCTTTCGGGCGACCGGTTCCAGATTCTTGCGGAACTCTCGTATACCGACAACCGTGAGATGGATTCCTTCTTTGATCTGTTATGGACCGTAACGCAGTATTTTTGTAAGATGCGGATGAAGTTCTCGGTGTGTTATCTGGATTCGAAGGATTTACTGCAACGGATCGGCATACATCAGGAAGAGGACATTGTTTCCGTGATTATGCAGCTATATTATGAAAACCCCCGGAAAGAGGATGATCTTTCCTTAAAGCAGGTGCTTCAATCGGATATGACTTCGAAGAATGCTTATCTGATTTCAAACCGCGCTTATTCCCGTAACGAAGGATTTACGGTAGTATGCAGCAATCAGAATTCCGCCCGGCTGTACCGGGTATCATAAAGGTAAGGCATGAAGAAACCGTCGAAAGCAGAACAAAAGCAGCTGTCTCTTCGGGAGGAATACCGGAATAAAACCGGTATTATCCTTGCGGATATGGATTATATGCCCTTATCCGGAAGGGATAAGGCTTTTATATGCCTGATTAAAGGCTTATTGATATTCTGCGTCTGCTACGGCATGAACATGATGTTCATTACATCGTTCGATATGCCGTGCAGCGTTCTTTTGATTGGACTGCTTTCCTTTGTGCTTTCGGTTTTCGTGTCATTTTTCTATTACCGGAAACTGTTTTTCAATCTCGGATACATCTTTCTTTTCATCGTCTTCCTGATTTTCTCGGCAGGGCTTTTCATGCTTGCCAACAGCGGCATCAATGCGGTCGTGAACATATTGATGGAAGCCGTTGATACCAAGCTCAACCTCGGCGGCGTACGTGTATATCAGGAGGCTTATTCGGACCGGTATGTTACCGTTACGTGCTGCCTTGTGCTGATACTGTTCTTTTATGTCTGCGTGCTGAATTCGCTGATTTCCGAGTATATGAGCGGTATCGGCGTATTTCTTCTGACATTTCCGGTTCTTGAGATCTGCCTGTATCTTCAGGATACGATGAACTATTTCTGGGTTGCTGTCATGGAGATTCCGGCGGTTATCTGTATCCTTTTGAGACACAGCTATAAGTTCCGCCTGTCCTTAAATCCGAATCCGCTCGGTTTTTGTTTCCACCGGAAGAAGAAAGAAGTGCTCCTTGAGAACAGGGACATGAAGAAACAGAACGGCTCGCTTGTCCTGATCGGCGTTGCCGTTATCGGTTTTATGTATTTCTTCAGCGTGTATTCCATCCGGTTCCTGCCTTTTCGGATGAAAAGCAATCATACGGAATGGAAGAGCAGTACCGAGGAAGCGGTTGCGGAATTTGCGATGCACGGAATCGCAGGATACTTTAACAGCTATAATGCGACCGGCGGAATCAGCAGAGGCAGGCTCGGAGGCGTTCGGCAGGTGACGCTTGATTTTCAAACGGATCTGATTCTGAATTACGTTCCTTACACGACGGAACCGGTGTATCTTCGGGCATTTGTCGCCGGCCGTTACTTAAAGAACCAGTGGCTTCCGCTTACGAATTACTCGGAACTGAAGTCGGAGCCGTATCATTTTTCGGATTCGCCCGTACTTGTTGACCTCGAGAGCCGGTACTTAAAGAATCTGTTTGATATCGGCATGCAGAATTCGGCTCACGCGAAGATGACAATTGAAAACGTCGGCGCTTCGCCGGAGTTTGCCTATTATCCGTATTATACCGATTACGACGAGACGTTCGGAAAGCTTTATGAATGGTTTTTCGGGTACGGAACGGACGATTTATATACGATTAAACGGAATGACTTCATATCGCGGTTTATTCAGGGAGATACCGTTCAGTCCCGGTTAGAATTATATGATTCAGAGGAGCTGTATTTTTATCCGCTTTTATATCAAAGCACGGCGGTTTCGGCAGGCCGTACGGACGACGTCTGTGAGCGGTACCGCGACTTTGTTTATGACAATTATCTTACCGTTCCGAACGATATTAAAGGGACGCTTCAGGCAATCTGCGAGCAGCAGGGTTTCGGCGGCGACGCGTTAACGGTCGTTTCCCAGATTCAGAAGTTCTTCCGGCTGAATTATACGTATACGCTTTCCCCCGGCAAGACGCCGAACAACCGGGATTTTGTTACGTATTTCCTTACCAAACAGAAGAAGGGCTATTGCGTGCATTTTGCGTCTGCGGGCGCGATGCTGCTTCGTACGATGGGCATTCCGGCACGTTACGTTGAGGGTTATTGCGTCGATATTGCTACTGCTGCGGATTCCGATCCGGTTCCCGGCGAAAAATGGTACGACTGGTATGAAGGTGACGACAGACTGTCGCTTAAGAACAATGAAGCCAGAGTACTTAGCGTTGAAGTAAACGATTCGAAAGCACATGCCTGGGCGGAAATCTACCTGGACGGCTTCGGATGGTATCCGGTCGAATTGACGACGGGATGGCAGGAGAGTGGGGAAGAGGATGATTTCTGGAGCGGTTTTGCGGATTATATGACCGGCGACGAGGAACGGGAGTCTCCGTTACAGGCAATCACGAACCGCGCGAAGGAAATCGGTTTCGGGCTGTCGTTCGTGTTATTCCTGATTGCGCTTGCAATTCTTTTGTTCCGTGTTTTGAAACGGTTATGGCGCGGTTATATGCTTTACCTGCTCCCTTCGAACAAACGGCTTTCCAATCAGTTTGTCTATCTGAATAAAGTGATGAATGTATATCATATTGCGGATCCGGGCAATGTATTTCATCTGGAAGCCGCCGAAATCGGCGAAAAACTCGGTTTAAAAAGCGATACGGTAGGTGAATATGCAGGGCTTGTCGAAGAAGCCAGCTACGGACACCGAAAGCTCACAAAAGAAGAATTAAATAAGGCCACGAAAACCTTCCGTAATTTCTTA
>CAMZEW010000078.1:0-8039 GCA_947305875.1 uncultured Lachnoclostridium sp. | reverse complement strand
TTGCAAGAAAGAAGTACGGCAACAAGGCAACCACGCGGCAGATTGTGGATTCGTTCCCGGAGACGCCGCTTTGCTTTCACCCGGGCGACCGGTTCCTGTACAGCTTAAGTCACGACGTGGCGGCGGCCATCGTTGAGGTCGTGTCCGGAATGAAATTCTCCGAATATCTCCGAAAGAATATCTGGAATCCGCTCGGGATGAAGCACACGGGTTTCTTCAAGCGGCATGACGCACGGAAGAACCTCGTGCAGCAATACATATATGAGGATGAGAAGATTGTTCCGATGGAGAACGACTGCAGCTACCGGCTTTCGGACGCCTATGAGAGCGGCGGCGCAGGGCTAGTGAGCACAACCGAGGATTATGCGGTTCTTGCGGACACGCTTGCCTGCGGCGGCACGGCGGCCAACGGGAAGCAGATTTTAAAGCCCGAGACCATCGAAATCATCAAGACCGACCTTCTTACCGACCGGGGTCGGAAGGACATGCATGACAACATGGGGCGGTACGAGTACGGCTACGGCTGCGGCATGCAGGTGCTTTTGAACCCGGAACTCGTCGGAACGCCGGCGCCCGCGGGCGTGTTCGGCTGGGACGGCGCGGCGGGAAGCTGCTGCATTATGGACCGGAGCACCGGATTGTCGCTTGTCTTTATGATGCACGTTCGGAACTTCGGACCGGCCTACGGCGAGATTCACCCGAAGCTTCGGGATTTACTTTTTGAATAATGAATTACGGGAGGGATATGAAATGAGAAAGATTCTTGGCATTTTCCTGATTGCCGCGCTGCTTCTCGGGATGACGGCATGCGGTAAGGAGGAATCCCGGAAGGGAGCGAAAAGAAACACGGGCGACGGGACGAAACCGGCGGAGCATGAGATTAAGCAGGTGGATCCGTTTGAGTTCTATAAGCTGTTTCACGGGTTCTGGTCGGAAGTCGGAGGCGTCGATTTTATAAATGTTAATGCCTATCCGGAAGGCCGGGGCTATTCGTTCGAATACGGAAACTGCGGCGGAGAGTGGGACGGATACGACGAAATTCTTTCCGTTGAGCTGGATTCGAAAGCCGGCACGTACCGGGTTCACCTGATCGGTTGGACGCATCTGTACGATTGCGATGAAGGAGAACCGGAATCACATGAATATGATATCCTGTGGCTTCCGGGCAATGACACGGCGCTTCTTACGATGGAGGACGGACGGACCGTAACCTATCAGTGGGGTTTTCCGGAGGACAACTATTACAAAATGTATAATGAACCGTTCGTAATAGAAACATCTCAACTTGCCGACAGGGATGCGCTTGTATACCTGAGCAGAATGAGCTTAAGCGAACTTCGGGAGATATGGGCGGAGTATCTTGAGGAGAGCGAATCCGGGGAAACCCATCAGGTCTATTCCGTTCCGTATGAATCCGGCCTCCGCGTAATTGTCGACGGAACCGAAGACGGTGAGATTACATCCGTGAAGGTCCGGTAATATCCGGAAATAAAAGAAGGACTGCCGCACCGTACGGTGTGACAGTCCTTTTTGAATTCAGGAGTTGTCCGGATCAGGTACCTGCAAGCATCTTCTTGAGTGCTGCCACGTCCGGAGATACCTTGTAGGCTTCTTCCTTCGTAACGAGATCCTGACGGATCAGGTTGGCAAGGTCTTCGTTCATGGTACGCATTCCGGCGCTGCGGCCTGCCTGCATCATCGCAGGAATCTGGAGTGCCTTGTTCTCACGAATCAGGTTCGTGATGGCCGGCGTTCCGATCATAACCTCGGACGCAAGCACGCGACCCTGGCCGTCCTTACGCGGAAGCAGCTGCTGCGTGAATACGCCTCGGATAACGTTGGCGAACTGGCTTCTGACCTGATCACGTCCTTCAAGCGGGCATGCATCGATAACACGCTCAATCGTCTGTGCTGCGGATGTGGTATGCAGCGTGGAAAGAACGAGGTGTCCGGTCTCGGCTGCGCTGATGGCGGCCTGAATGGTTTCGAAGTCACGCATCTCACCAACGAGGATGATATCGGGATCTTCACGGAGAGCGGAACGAAGCGCGGACGAGAAGTTGTCTACGTCACGGCCGACCTCACGCTGATGGATCATAGCCTTGTTGTAAGGGTAAACGTACTCGATCGGGTCCTCAATCGTGATGATGTGACGCGCACGGGTTTTGTTGATATATGCAACGATGGAGGCCAAAGTGGTGGACTTACCGCTTCCGGTAGGACCGGTTACGAGAACAAGTCCGCGGGGCGTCTCAGCCATATCCTTGATTGCCGTCGGGAGACCCAGTTCGGCAAATGTAGGGATGTTCTGCTCGAGAAGACGGATGCTCGCGGCAAGGTTGTTTCTCTGATGGTAGATGTTGGCACGGATTCTGCGGCCGTCCGGCAGCATTACACCGACGTCAAGGTCATTGCCTGCGTCTACGAATCTGCGCTGGTCTTCGTCGAGAATCGAGTAAATCATCTCTTTGGATTCGGCTGCGCTCGGAGCGGGCTCCAGAATACGCAGTTCCCCGAACCGTCTCAAAGCGAGAGAGGTTCCGACGGTGATGTGGATATCCGAGCAATTAATGTCGGTAGCCATCTCCAACAGTTCTGAAAATGTCATGTTAGCTGCCCTCCTATATGGAATTTGCAAGTGTCTTTTTTTATTGTAGCATATTGTTTCGGAAAATGGTATAATAGTTTTGTATTTTTTTCAATTTTTTTTGAGAAAAGACCGCTATTGACCGAAAGCGTGAATTTTGGTATGGTATGGAATATGATTTGAGGGGTTTTACAGGGAGGTTTTCAGTTGGACCGAGAAGAATATGAACGGAAGAGAAAAGCATACCTCGCCATGAAACGGCGTAACCGTAAGATCCGCCGCATCGCGGTTCTGGCCGCCGGCATTCTGGTTCTGGTCTGCCTTATCGTGCTTATTAAATCGATGTTCGGTAAGAACAGTTCCGGAAGCGGTGACAATTCCCCGACGGGGGTTTCGCAGGTTACGCCCGGAGGGAAGAAGCAGAAGGGGACGGATACGCCGAGCCCTTCGCCTTCCTCAAGTCCCACGCCGACGCCTTCCCCGACGCCCAAGGTGGTGAGCCTCGTTGCGGTCGGCGACAACCTGTATGACTGGGATATGCTCGAGGACGGCTATAACCGGGAGACCAAGACGTTCGATTTCAGCGGCAACTACGACAACATCGCGCCTTACGCGAAGATGGCGGATTTCGCCGTAATCAATCAGGAAACTCCGCTCGGCGGGGACGGAGGCTACAACTCGTCCGGCACCGAGGTGGATTATATCAAGGAACGGAACCGCTGGGGTTCCTATCACGGCTATGCGACTTTCAATACGCCGGATGAAGTGGCAATCGAATTCATGAAGGCCGGCTTCAACGTCGTGACCTGCGCCACCAATCACACGTCCGATTACGGCATCGAGGCCGTGCATGCAACGCTTAATTTCTGGAAGAAGTATCCGCAGATTACCGTGCTCGGCATTCATGACAGCCAGGCATCGCAGGATACGATTACGGTTGTCGAGAAGTACGGTATCCGGATTGCGATGCTGAATTATACGTACGGACTGAATATTGATACCGCGATTAAGGCAGAGCCTTACTCGGTAGACCTTCTGACCGAGGCTAAAGTTAAGCGTGACGTCGAACTCGCGAAGACGATGTCCGATTTCGTCGTTGTGTTCCCGCACTGGGGCAACGAGTACTCACTTTCCGTTTCCGCCTATCAGAAGGACTGGACGAAACGTTTCGCCGATTACGGCGTGGACGTGGTAATCGGGGCGCACCCGCATATATGCGAGCCGATGGAGATCGTAGACCGTGCGGACGGCGGCAAGATGGCCGTGTACTACTCGCTCGGAAACTTTCTTTCGATGTTTAAAACAGCCAACTGCGAACTCGAAGGCATGGCCTATGTCGAGTTCTATAAGGACGGCGATACGAAATACGTAAAAGAAGCGACAATCATTCCGCTTGTCAACCATTTCAGCTACGACGGAAGCCGTTTCCGCTCGCGGTATAACTTTACGGTATATGCGCTGCAGGACTATACGGAAGAGCTCGCCAATGCGCACGGATGCCTCGTCGGATTCGGAAACGGTGACGGCAAGGGCTTCTCCCTTCAGAGAATGCAGCAGCTTGCCGAACAGCTGTGGGCGGGACATATCAAGACCATCGACTGGAACAGCATCAACGGAATGTCGACGCGATAAGGAGATTTGTTATGACCGGTGCGGAAATCGTAATCCGAAGTCTTCATGAGCAGGGCGTAACAACCGTGTTCGGGTATCCCGGCGCGACCAACCTCGCGCTGTATGACGCGCTGTGCCAAAGCCATGACATCCGGCATATTCTGACGGCGCACGAGCAGGGCGCCTGCCACGCTGCCGACGGCTATGCGAGAGTGAGCGGGAAGCCCGGCGTCTGCATGGCGACGAGCGGCCCCGGCGCGACCAATCTCGTAACCGGCATTGCGACGGCGATGATGGACAGCGTGCCGCTTGTGGCGATTACCTGCAACGTTTCCGTGAATTCAATCGGCAAGGACAGCTTCCAGGAGGTGGACATCTTCGGGATTACCCTGCCGATTACCAAGCATAATTTCCTCGTAAAAGATATTAAAGAACTGCCCGGCGTCATGCGGCGGGCTTTTGTCATTGCGGGAAGCGGTCGGAAGGGACCGGTTCTTGTGGATATTGCGAAAGATGTGACGACAGCCGAACTGTCGGAAGAAGAATACCGGGAGTGCCTTGCGGCCGAGGAAGCGCGCAAGGAGGATCACGCGCGGTATCATCTGGACCGCGGAAATGCGGAGAAGCTTTGGGAGATTCTTTCAAATGCCGAACGTCCGGTCATCCTGACCGGCGGCGGAGCGGTCGCGGCCGATGCCGAAGAGGAGATTGCCGCGCTTGCGGAATACCTCGATGCTCCGGTTTGTGAGACTTTGATGGGAAAAGGCGCTTATCCGGGCAGCGGACGGAGATATCTCGGCATGGTCGGACAGCACGGAACGAAGGCGGCCAACACGGCGCTGCGGGAATGCGACTGCGTACTGGCGCTCGGCGTACGCTTCAGCGAGCGTGTGACAGGCGGTTCGTCCGGCTTCTGTTCGCAGGCGAAGATCTGTCAGATCGATCTGGATGCCGCCGAGGTTAACAAAAACGTGTCCGTTGACGCGTGGGTGCTCGGCGACGTGAAGGAATGCATAAAGGACTATGCTTCACATTTGCCGAAACAGAACCACGAGGAGTGGATGAAGCGGATGTGCGAGTTAAGGGAGCAGGACCGCGAGGAGGGGCTTTCGCTTTTCGAACCGGGAACCGGCAACGCGCTGTGCGGAACGTATCTCGCGATGCTGATTGATCGGATCACGGCCGGAAACGCCATTCTTTCTACAGATGTAGGCCAGCATCAAATGTGGATGGCACGCAATTACCGGGTGACCAAGCCGCATCGTTTTCTGACGTCCGGCGGACTCGGCACGATGGGCTACGGACTGCCTGCGGCAATCGGCGCGGCGCTCGCAAATCCGGGTGAAAAGGTCATCAACGTGACCGGCGACGGATGCTTTCGGATGAATATGAACGAACTGACGACGGTGGCAAGATACCGCCTGCAGGTTATCGATATTGTATTTGACAATCACGCGCTCGGGCTTGTGCACCAGTGGCAGCATATGTTCTGTAAGGACCGGTTCTATGAGACGGAGCTTCCTTCCGGACCGGATTACGTAAGGATTTCGGAGGCGGTCGGAATTCCCGCTTACCGCGTCCGGACCAAGGCGGAGGCCGAGAAGGTGTTCCGGAGCGTGTTCGCACTCGGCGGGCCGGCGGTGATTGTATGTGAACTCGGCTTGGAAGACAGCCTTTGGACTTCCGGCGCTGTCGGAAGAAGAGAATGATGAGAGGGTGACTGACGATGAGGAAAAGAACACACATCTGTTATCTGCTGATCGCGGTTCTTGTGCTTTCGGCCGTATTGTCCGGCTGCAAGGAAAAGGAAGAAACCGCCAAAGGAAAGACAAGGGAGATCGGTTCGAAGCCTACGGGAGAGGTGACGGGTACGCCGGAACCGACCGCGGATCCGACTGCGACGCCGACTGCAACGCCGACCGCGGCGCCGAAGGACGTGGATATCCCCGAGGAATACTACGGCATGTGGTTTGAGTATTCTGCGGAGGGACTTGAGGCATCGTCTGACAATATCGATGACCCGTCCCGTGACGAGAGAATGGAGATTTACGAGAAAGGACTTTCCCTTACCCTGTCATTTGACCGGATTAACGAAGTCGGGGATTCGGATGACTTCGTGCTCCGTACGGATTTTACGGAGGAGGAACGGGAATTCTACCGGAACATGGGGTACGGCATGGAAACCTACCTGGACCATCTGACGGATCCGGAGAACGGCCACTTCATTTATTCCGGCACGAATGAGAATCATTACGGCGCTTTATTCATTGTCAATCTGCAGCCGGACGGTTCTCTGAGAACGATTTATGCTTATGTGGATGACAACGGCACATTTCCCGTTATGACGGAAAGCGTCTATAAGCGGGAGCCGCTTTTCCCGATGGGCACTTATTACGAAGACTACCTCGGCATCTGGTATTGCAGAACCTTCGCACATTATTACGAGGATGCATTTGAGGCGTCCGATGAGGATCCGATTGATTACCGTATCTGGGTCTGCGATGACGGAACGGCTCATATTATCGATACCTGGGGCGATGAGAGGCAGAACTTCGGTATCTATAATTACACGGTGTGCCCGTATTTC
The DNA here is from genome assembly GCA_947305875.1 of uncultured Lachnoclostridium sp. GTDB lineage: Bacteria > Bacillota > Clostridia > Lachnospirales > Lachnospiraceae > ISDg. The sequence continues at coordinate 1,254 of CAMZEW010000078.1, read as the reverse complement.
TCAAGTGAGGAACTGAGTGAATACCGCCGCTGGGACCAGGACGGAATTCTGGTATGGGGAGAAAATGAGCAGGGCGTAGCTGAGGAAATTGCAAAACAGCAGACCAGTCTTCCTGACGGGCGTTTGATTTTCGTCTGTAACGACTACGGTTATGAGGGCGAGCTCCTTTCGCTTTCCTTCTGGCCGCAGCAGGAGAACGGAAAGGATATTCTCTGTGTGGACTGGGTCGGATACGACAACGGACAGGAATATGCCATGTATATGACGTTCACCCGTGAGAACCCGTATTCTTACGCAATGGGCAGCTACTTTTCCGATTTCGCCGGGACATGGAATGAGACGGCATTCCGCCGTGAAGGCGATGACATGATGACGGTTTATAAAGACCCGCTTAACTATCCGCAGTTTATCGTTTACACCGAGCAAAATGCCGTTGAGATGCTTCCGGACGGCACGGAGAAAGATTATCGCCGCCGTGACGATCAGAGAACTACCGAACCGTCTTGGTATGATACTTACGGAATATCGGGAACGTTGACGGATTTTAGTATCGGACGCGCCGTATATGTTTCTTCGGAGATGACGGATCGCAACGGAACCGTGATGATTCTCGAGTTCCAGAGAGACGGTTCCATCGTGGCGGAGAAATATGAGATGAAGAACGGCACGATGACCCATTACCCGCAGATTCTGCTTGATCGTGAGGGCGGTCTGGAAAGATGATTTCAACTGCCGTAAAGGCGTCTTTTCTGATTGACTTTTGGCGGCAGAAGGAATAGAATGAAACCTGTACGGCGATACCGGCAGATAGTGTCTCCCGATATCACGAAAACCGTACGACCCGCGCTGCCCGGACGGCAGTAAACCGATATATTCTAAAGGAGGATTTTACCATGGCAAGAGTGTACAACTTTTCCGCCGGTCCGGCCGTATTGCCGGAAGAAGTTTTGAAGGAAGCCGCAGCAGAGATGCTCGACTACCAGGGGAGCGGCCAGTCCGTTATGGAGATGAGCCACCGCTCCAAAGTTTTTGACAAGATCATTAAGGACGCCGAGCAGGATCTTCGGGATCTTCTTAACATCCCGGACAACTACAAGGTTCTGTTCCTGCAGGGCGGCGCACATCTGCAGTTCGCGATGATTCCGATGAACCTGATGAAGAATAAGGTTGCGGACTACATCGTAACCGGCCAGTGGGCGAAGAGAGCTTTCAAGGAAGCTCAGAAGTTCGGTGATGCAAAGTGCATCGCTTCCA
>CAMZEW010000077.1:0-8091 GCA_947305875.1 uncultured Lachnoclostridium sp. | reverse complement strand
CCGGAAGTTCGGTCGATGCTTACTGGCATCCTCTCACGCCGGAACACGGCTTCCCATCGCTGCTGATACAAGACGCAGGGCGCTCCCCCTCCGTCCGCCACCGAAGTGGACACCGATTCCTCCTTTCTCAAAGAATTTCAAATCGGGAGACATCCGCGGATGTCTCCCGGTTCTTTCAAAATCAAGTTATACTCTTTTCCGTGCGGAAAATCAAGTCTCTTCGCAAATCCGGTTGATGTACTTTGTAATGACTCTTCCGTCATTCAGAACATCGAACCGGGAGACGGAACCGGACGGTCCCTTAAAACGGTAATATTGCTGTTCCTGAAGAGTCCGTCCCGTAAGCATCGCCTGCAGAAAGCTTAACGCCGTTCCGTGCGAAACAATCAGAATTCGATCCTTGTCGTTATTCAGAATCTCCTGATAGAACGGATACAGCCGGTTCCACAGGTCTCGGTCGGATTCCGCGTCCGGGAACGGCCGGTAATCCACGTCATAGTATTCTCCCGGCTGTATCTTGTGTTCGTCATACCATTCCCAAGGCTTTCCGTTGCCTGCTCCGGCATTCACTTCGCGGATCACGTCGGTAACAATCGGCTGAAGCCCAAGCGTTCTGTTGATTTCCTCGGCGGTCTGATACGCCCGCTTCAGGTCTGAAACATACATCGTGTACCCTTCCGAACAGCCTTCCTTCTGAAGGTATCTGCCGACCGCAGCCGCCTGCTGATGCCCGAGATCGGTGAGCTCCCAGTCGCCCCACGCGCCGGCATGTCTGTTCGTGTGATGGACTGACTGCGTATGCTGCACGGTGATGATTGTCTTCTTCACCGAATCATCCGTCTTGATCCTTTTCCCTGAAGTAAATCCTTCTTCGTTGATTTCATCCAAAAGGTTATAGATGCCGTCCTCGGAAAGCACGCCGCGCTTAAGCCCTTTCGGGAGTTTCCCGGCCTCATCCGCCTCGAAATCCTCCTTCCATTGCGGGCTTTCATAGTATTCCCTCAACCGGGCGGCCGCGGACTCGAGTTCCTCCGTCTCCGATACGGTTCTATCGGCCTTCTTTACAAGCGCAATTGCGCGGTCATAGAGTTCCTCCATCGAACGGATTCTGTCGATTGTTTCATAATTCATTGTCATTCTCCCTTCTTGCATAAGCCCCTCAGTTACTGTCCGGAAAGCTTCTGGAGCACCGCGATTGCCCCGTAATGAAGCACATCGAACCGCTCCGCCTGCAGGGTTTTGCTTACTCTTTAAGACCTTCCGGTGCTATCGTGCAGAGTTTTCCCCTGAGAATGTAACCGATCTTTTCGTAGCATGCGTTCGACGCGACATAGTCCGCGTCGGTGTAAAGCATCGGCATAAAGCCGGCTTCTCTCGCGATGTTCGTCACCTGATAGACAAGGTTCTCCGCGTAGTGCTTTCTCCGTTCGTCGGGGCGTGTGTACACAAGCCCGATGGCCGCCATATCGGCAATCGGGTGCCAGGTGCAGCTCGCGACATTCTTCCCCTCCGCATTCTGCCAGAAGTAGATGCCGCGGTTCTTCACGGCCTGCTCGGCCTTCCTGCGGTACTCTTCCATGCTCTCATAATCCGTATCGATGTCATGATGGAACAGATCCATAAACTCCACAATCTCGTCGATATCCGCCTCCGAGCTCGGAGGATACAGGTGTCCGTCCGTCGGCGTCGGCTCGATGGAAGCCGGGCAGTCATACGCGAACATGTTGGTTTCAATGACAAATGCCACCCCGTCCTCGGCAGCTCTCCTTATCAGGAAATCCGCAAGCTCGTAGCGGATGTTGAAACGGTGCTTTCCGTCCATCAGGCCGTTCTCTTTTAGCAGCCCGTAGACCTTCTCAAGTTCTTCTCCGGTCGCGTCCTCCGCGGTCCAGATCCATACCGGGAACGGGTCAACCGAGAAGCAGATAATCATCCGCTCATGGTCCGTCAGCAGAAGCGTGTTGTTTCCGCCGAGGAGCCTTGTTAATACGGTAAATGTGTATTTGTCGCTGTTTAATAACGCGTAATCTTTCTCATTTGCAACAGTATCCATCTTCGAGTCTCCTTAAAAATTCCGCTACGCCGTCCTCGTCATTCGAGAGCGTTACGGCGTCCGCTTTTTCTTTTACATGCGGGAGCGCGTTCGCAACCGCCACGCCGAGTCCGCACTTTTCAATCGGCTCGATATCGTCGTTATCGTCGCCGAAGTAAATCGCCTGCTCCGCGGGGATTCCCGCGTTCTGAAGCAGTTTCCGGATGCCGTTCCATTTCGTTGCGGTCCGCCCCATAAACTGAATCAGTTTCTTATCCGCAATTGTGCTGTACACGTCGTCCGGCATCGGTACCGAAAGGCTCTCGGGCGGCATGTCCGGGTGGCTTGCGAGAATCTTATAAACCGCATCCCGCTTCGCGATTCCCAGAAGGTCGTCTGTGACAATCGGCTGCCAGATCGGGATGTCGATGTTTGAATATAAACCGGATTCCGCTTCGATTGAAATGACGGTTCCCGGAATTGCTTCCAGTTCGGAAAAGACGGCGGCAGCGCTCGCGGGAGGGATAACATTCTCCGCGATTCCGTGCGGCGTGACACATCGCGCGCCGTTCAGCGTTACGGCCGAGGTGACGCCGAGCGTTTCGCAGTATTCGGTGATGGCGCGTTCCGGTCTTGCCGACGCGATGAATACCAGCGCGCCCGCTTCCCGCCAGTCGGAAAGCACCTGTTTCGTATTGTCCGAGATGCTCTTATCGGTATGTAAAAGCGTGCGGTCCAAATCCACGATGATTGCGCGGTACGGCTGGATTGAGCGGTTCCAGATTTCGTATCCCTTCTCCCATGTATCCACCGCGAACGGCCTGCGGCTGTCCCCGATCCGGTTCGCGTAATCCTCGAGATATACGAGGAACGGCATCAGATGCTCCCGCGCCGTGAGGACCTCCTTCCGAATGACTTTGGTCCAGATCTTTGCCTGCTCATACTGTGTCGATTTTAAGAGCGTTTCGGCGTAGCATTTTACATCGAACGGAACTCTTCTCTCATTCACCGAAACCGCGCCGTTATCCGCTATCTCAAGCATCGCATACGGCACCGTTCCGAAAAGGCAGTCAAGCGGCAGCCCGCACGAGCCGGGGTTGATTAACGCAATGCTTCCGCCGTTTGCGCGGTAGCTCCACTGAAGATGCGAGTGCCCGAATATATAGACGCCGTCCGAAAGCTCACGAAGCCTTTCCTGAAACACCTTATCGGCGTCATTGTCCTTTTGGATGTCATTTACCAGCTGCTCCTTCGTCACGGATGCGTCGCCGTACTTGTCCGCGAACAGCAGGGAGCGCCAGTGCGTTCCCTCAATCTTTCCGAGGAAGACGTCGCTGTCATGCGCGATATGGATTTCCGTGCCGTTACAGGTAAAATCGATTCTTCGCGGCAGAGTCTCCAGAAACTCCCGGTTTTCTTTCGTAACGGTCCGGTATGCGTAGTAGGAAATCTGCATCTGCCCGTCCGTCCAGTTCGCTTGATCGGTGCCCTTCAGTCTTTCCAGATACGACTCTTCGTTTCCCCTCACAATGCAGGTGTTCGGAAGTTCCCGGATTGCCGCGAGGCATTCGTTCGGATACGGGCCGGAAAGGCAGTAATCGCCCGCGAATATGTATCCTTCCGAGCCCTGCTCCTTTGCGTCCCGAAGCACCGCCGCAAGCGCCGGATAATTTCCGTGGATATCTGCTATTATAGCATATTTCATGCAACTTCTCCCCCTGTTTTTACTCAAACGCTTTTCGCAGAAACTCCGCGACCGCATCCTCCTCGTTGGCTCCGATTACTGCCGTTGCCAGTTTCTTCAGTTCGGGTATCGCATTTGCCACTGCGTACGATTCGTCCGCGATGCGGAACATCGGCATGTCGTTGACCGAATCGCCGAACACGACCACCTTACGGAAACCGTAACGCTCCTTCAGTTTCTGAATTGTCTTCGCTTTCGTGCAGTTCTGCGGGCAGATTTCAAGCCAGTAATCGTTACTGTAGGTGTCTTTCGAGAAGACGCATTCCCAGCCGCCGTAGGCCGTCCTGACGCGCTCGTAAAGCGGTTCGATATAACCCCGCTCGCCGGCAAGCGTCACATAGCCGGGCATCCCGCGGAACATGTCATCAAGGTCAGAAGCTTCCTGCATGGTCGGGTCTTTCTCATAGTAATCGATATAGTTCTGAAGCCCCTTCGTGTGGCTCCCGCCGAGATAGATGCGAAGCATTACCTCCCCGGTGAAGCACGACACGAACCCGCACTCCGGAAGCTCCGGCAGCAGCTTCTTAATCAGGACGGTCTCCTCTTTCGTGAAAACCGCCTTCTCGAGATGCTTTCCGGTGTTATTGTCCGCAAGAACCGCGCCGTTTCGCGTAATTACCGGAAGCTTAAGCTTAAGTCCGCCGGTAATCTTCCGCGCGCTTTCAATCGATCTTGCGGTGGCAAATGTGAACGCCATTCCCCTTCCGACCAGCTCATTGATTGTCTGCACCGTATGCTCGGACAGCGTCTCGTTGTTCCGCATCAAAGTGCCGTCAAGGTCGGTAACATAGAGGGTATCCTGCGTTTCCTTCCGGTCATTCTTCTCCATAAGTCCCTCCGCTATCCGGCGTCTCCGGTCACGTAATCCGCCAGGGCAAGCGCAATGTCGAAATGTCCGACGTCGTGCTGGCCGCCTTTGGCGTATTCTTTGCCGCGCTCGTCCCACTCGGGCGCGTCCAGAAGGTCTCCGCTCGTGAAAAACACATACAGGTCAAGCCCGCGGAACGTGCACATCGCCTGTACGCCGGCGCTCTCCATCTCAACGGAGATACAGCCGTCCGCCTTGCGCTTTTCGAAGTTGTTCCGCGTCTCGCGGTAGAACGAATCGGTCGTCCAGGTCTTCCCGAGCACGTACGGGATTCCGAACTCCTTCATGAACGCCTCCACCACGGGTGCGTTCGGCATGTCCACATAGTCCGATGCGGGCATATAGTGGTACGAGGTGCCCTCATCGCGGTAGCCCGCCGTCGGAACCATGACTTTTCCGTGCGCAATCTCCTTATTCAGGCAGCCTGCGCCGCCGAACAGGATGTATTTCTTACATTTCAGTTCGACCGTGGAATCCTCAATCAGCCCCGTCGTAATCGGCGCCCCGACATACGTCTTGTAAAATGCGAAGCGTTTCCCGTTTTTCTCAATCAGATATACGGGGGTCTTGCCGGTCGCGCACCAGAGCGCAGCAATCTCACCGCTCGCGAAATTCTCTGCAACGTATTTTTCAATCTTGTCGGAAAATGTGATGATGCATGCGTCTACCGGCACCGCATCTTCCTTAACAGGCGGATTGATGATGGCCTCCGACTGATTGTCAAATGTATCGGTTATCATAGTTTTTTCTCTCCGTTTAAAACACAATTATATCTTGTTACTACCCCGTCCGGATATTGCTTAACCCCGGCCTCAGTGCTAAATCCGCATCCGCGGTAGAACCCGACACTCTCTTCGTCCGTTTCCGCATAAAGTTTCGTAATCCGTCCGGACTCCAGCGCTTTTTGAATCATCTTCCGGCCGATTCCGAAATGGCGGCACAATGAATCGACTGCGATTCCGATAATTTCGGCGCATGCGTCCTTCCGTTCAAGCACGAGCATGCCTGCAATATAGTGCTCGGTCCGGTACACATATATTTCGATTGACGGTGACTCTGAAAGCGCAGACATCTTTTCGACGTACTTTTCATATGTCGGCTCGTACATGCAGGAAGCATAAATCCCGTATGCGTCTTCCGAAAGGAGCCAATTCCGGTTCGTGCAGCGCACAACCTCTTCCCGTCTGAGGACCGATACATGCGTGATTCCGTTTGCTTCGTCCGGAAACTCACGGAGGAAGGTCATTCCGATGGTCTCCGCGGTTTTACAGGACGCCACGTTCGTGTACTTGCAATAAGAATAGAGCGCCGGGTAGGAAGTGTATCGGAACGCCCAGTCCCGTACGGCCGCGGCGGCTTCTTTTGCGTAGCCTTTCTTCTGCAGGTCCCGGCGGATATGATACCCGATCTCCGGCAGAAGCTCTCCGTCAATGTTCTGAAGCGTCAGTCCGCAGTCGCCGATGACCTCACCGGTGTCCTTAAGGCATACCGCCCACAGTCCGAATCCGTACTGCCGATAGCGTTCCCGGTTCCTTGTAATCCAGCCGCGCACCCGCTCCCCGTCAAAGGTATACGGGTAATGTTTCATGTTCTCGGAATCCGCGAAAACCCGGTATAACGCATCAAAATCGTCCATGCTCATCTCACGAAGAGTAAGCCGTCCGGTCTCAAGCCGGAACGGCGCGACGCACTCCTCGAGCTCCGCATGCTCTGTAAGTGCCTTCTTCGTATCAATCCGGTAGTCTACCGCGTCACATTGGTCGTGTTCGTCAAAGTATTCCCGGATGCGGACGCCGCCGAGCGCTTCCATCGTCCTCCACGACGCAGGATTATCCAGGTCTGAATCTAAGAGCACGCTCTCGATTCCGTGCCGGTTGCATACCTTCAGCCCGAGATACAGATTAATCTTGTTGTATCCTTTGCCGCGTTCGGTCGGACGGATGCTGTATCCGATGTGGCCGCCGTACTTTTTGAGCCTCTCATTGAGCGCAAGGCGGATATTGATCATTCCGACAATCTTCCGGTCCGACTCCCGCACAAAGAAAAACTCCCTTGCAGGCACCTTCGCCTCGTTCGTCTCCACCACGGTATGCGCTTCCGTCATTCGAAGCCACTCCTCGTATTCCTCGTAGCGGCGGTCAAGCGCGCCGTCTCCGTTGACTTCCGAACCGTATTCAAGAAACTCTTTAATATATGCAATCGCTTCTTCTTTTCGTTCCAACCCCGGAACTTCCAGATAAAATCTTTCCATAACACCACACAATCCCTATAGGCTGTCGATGATTTCCTTCGCCCGTTTGATCATCGGGAGCTCGCGGTTTGCAATCAGCCGCCCGATGGACGATTCGCGGTTGCGTTCGTACTCGGCAACGGCATCGTCGTAACACATCTTCAGAGTGGAAAGATGAAATTCGTCCATCTCGGCGGGAGTCAGGTGCTTTTCACCGAATGACACAACCCGGCACAGATAATAGTTCGTCAGGTTGTGGCGGTGAATCACGTTGTAATAATCGCTGACAAGACCGAGCTTACAGATAATCTCCACTTCAACGCCGAGCTCTTCACTGAGTTCCCTGCGGACGGCCGCCTCGAGGTCCTCGCCTTCTTCGACGCCGCCTCCGGGTGTTTCAATATGTGTCACCTTTCCGAACAGATCGTCCCGGTTGGCGCACATGAAATAGAAATTGCCGTCTTCATCAAAGACGATTCCCCGCGCAATCCTGCGGTCGTGGCTGATGAATTCAAGAGGCCATTCCTCATCCTTCAGTTCAAGATATACTTCTTCGTTCCCGGCGGCACCCTTCCGGTCGTCTCTCACAAAATGCTTAACGACATATTCCGGATGCGATAATTCCGTCTTAAAAAATGTGGGAAACATCTTGATGTCATCATGAACGGTCACCCACCGGAGATGCTCCGTGGATTCTCCCTCGAGGAAATCTTCGCTGACCGGCGAGAAGTCCTCCGGGACCTTCATGTAATAGTAAAAACCGATCTCGTAAACGGTCCTCCTGTGATCCGTGTGCGGATTGCCTAAGAAATACACCTCCGACACAAACCCGAGCCGGTCCACTTCCATCTTAACGCCGGTTTCCTCTTCCACTTCGCGGACGACCGCTTCTTCCGAGGTCTCGCCGTACTGAATCCTGCCGCCGACCGAGTACAGATAGTCATCCCGGTCATTGCCTGCCATCAGAAACCTGCCGTCCTTCAGGATAATTGCACCGACGCGGATATTGATCAGTCCTTCATCGCACGGTACCGTCATGTCTTTTCCCATAGAATCACCTCCGAAAAATGTAATAAGGGCATCATTCTATCAGATTTTCCTCAGGAAATCAACAGTTCTTTTCGCATCTTGATACATTCGAAAGGACCGTTTTGAATAACGGTCCCGTCAATCATCCGGTATCCGAGTTTTTCGTAGAATCCGGTCGCGACAACACG
>CAMZEW010000076.1:0-8109 GCA_947305875.1 uncultured Lachnoclostridium sp. | reverse complement strand
GACTGGAGGTTAAACCTATGAAGACTTATATGGCAGCTACCGCTGATGTAGAAAGAAAATGGTATGTTGTTGATGCAGCAGGTCAGACGCTCGGCCGTCTTTCTTCCGAGATTGCAAAGGTTCTGAGAGGCAAGAATAAGCCGATTTTCACCCCTCATATCGATACCGGTGATTATGTAATCGTTGTCAATGCGGAGAAGATCAAGACAACCGGCAAGAAACTTGACCAGAAGATTTATTATTCTCATTCCGATTATCCGGGCGGAATGCGTGAGACCACGCTCCGTGAGATGATCGCGAAGAAGCCCGCCGACGTTATCACCCTTGCCGTTAAGGGTATGCTTCCGAAGGGACCTCTCGGAAGAAGCATGTTGTCGAAGCTTCATGTTTATGCAGGTGCGGAGCATCCGCATGCGGCTCAGAAACCCGAAGAACTGAAATTCTAATAAACAGAAAGGAGATTTACGAAAATGGCAAAGAATAATTCCAAATTCTACGGAACAGGCAGACGTAAGAGCAGTGTTGCCAGAGTATTTTTACTTTCTGGTAAGGGTAACATCACCATCAACAAGAAGGACATCGACAGCTATTTCGGTCTTGAGACCCTGAAGGTTATCGTTCGTCAGCCCCTTGAGCTTCTCGGCGCTGCCGATAAGTACGATGTAGTTGTTACCGTTCGCGGCGGCGGCTTCTCCGGCCAGGCCGGTGCCATCCGTCACGGTATTGCACGTGCCCTTTGCAAGGCAGATGAAGAGAACCGCGCTTCCCTTAAGAAGGCAGGCTTCCTGACAAGAGACGCCCGCATGAAGGAAAGAAAGAAGTACGGCCTCAAAGCAGCACGTCGTGCACCGCAGTTCAGCAAGCGTTAGTCTTCGCGAAACAACGGGAACGCGACACCAAACCGCAAAAACTACACGCTCCGGAACGCCTCGGCGTTCAGGGAGCGTGTTTTTTTGCGGTTTTTCGGTCGTGACGACTGTCGCGACCGAGACGAAACGAAGCGGAATCGAGGTGTCGCGTGAGTCTATGTTTAACCCTCCCTCTTGACAAGATCGCATTCAGGTGGAAAACTAAAGTCAGGGTGTAATTTCTCCCAAGAAACATCAAACTTTTTATCACGTAAAATGCTACTCTCATTCTTGCAGGAGGCAGGAACATGAAGGAATGGGTAAAAGTCGTTCAGCGCATGATTGACTGGATTGAGGAACACACGGATCAGAACAGGATGCTTGAGAACCTTTCGGCGGAGATCGGTTATTCGCCCTGGTATTGCTCGGTTCTGTTTCACGACGTGACCGGCATGACAATCAAATCGTACGCATCCGGGAGGCGTCTGGCCCGCGCCGCCGAAGAGATAAGGGACACGAAGGAACGGATACTGGACATAGCCGTTAGGTACGGGTATTCCTCGCAGGAAGCGCTCTCACGACAGTTCAAAGAGCAGTACGGATGTACACCGGCTGCGTATCGCAGAAACCCCGTCCCGATACGGCTTCGGATTCCGAAGGAGGTTTTGCTTCCCGACTATTCGGAACAGGAAAGGATTAACACGATGGAACAGGCAAGGCTTTTTGTAAGAGTAGAACATATTCCGGCGCATAAATACCTCGGCGTTTTTGAGAAACGCGCGACGAACTACTGTGAATTCTGGGACTATCAGGATTGCGACACAATCACGGGAATCGTGACAAGCATGGATAAGCTTGCGCACCCGATTGTAACCGCGCATACCGCCGGCTGGGTAAAAGACGGAGAGAAGAGAACGTATTTCTACGGAACGGGCGTGCCGCTAGATTATAATGGCCCCGTCCCCGAAGGATTTGAGCTTAGGGGTGTTCCTGCAAGCGACTATCTGGTATTCGGTTATCCGAGCTTTGATTTCATGACGGAGAATGCCGACGTGATGGGAGCCGTGGAGAAAATGGCATGGAACTTTGACCCGTCCGTCATGGGTTATGACTGGAACGAGGAGGAGTGCCCGGACTACCAGAGACACTACCCGGAGAAGTTCGGCTATCAGGTATTGAGACCGGTTAAGAAAAGCATTTCGTAATTGCGGAAAATGACACGGCGGGGCTGCAGTAAGCAGCCCCGTTATTTTTCTCTTTTCTACGGCACGGTTATTTGGTATAATGTTATCGATTTTGAGTTTTCCGAAAGGAAAGAGTATTACCGGATATGGGAAGAGAAAAGCAGAGAAAGGCGGGAACCCGCCTTACGCCGGTACAATTTATTCCGCTCAGTTTCCTTGTGGCGATTCTTGCCGGGACGATTCTTCTGATGCTTCCGTTCGCAACGGCGGAAGGCGAGTCGACAGGACCTCTGACGGCGCTTTTCACCGCTACGACGTCTACCTGTGTGACCGGTCTCGTTGTTGTTGACACGTACGCGCACTGGAGCGTGTTCGGGCAGGCGGTGATTCTTCTGCTGATTCAGATCGGCGGCCTCGGAGTTGTGGCGGTCGGTGCGATGATTATGCTTCTCGGAAAGCGGAAGTTCTCTTTCAGCGAACGGAAACTGCTCGGGAATTCCCTGAATTTCGAAAAAAACCGCGGTTTGATTGATTTTTTGAAGAGAATCTTTAAAGGCACCTTCCTTGTGGAGGGCTGCGGAGCGGTATTATATGCGATCCGGTTTATTCCGGCTTACGGTGTTGTTAAAGGAATCTGGTATTCGCTGTTCCAGGCCGTTTCGGCTTTCTGTAACGCGGGTATGGATATCCTCGGTCCGAACAGCATGATGGATTTTAACGATGACGGCCTGTTGATGGGCGTCACGATGCTTTTGATTGTACTCGGCGGTCTCGGATTTATCGTCTGGTTTGATATATTGGACCGGATCCGGGAGGGCATCAAAAACCATCTGAATCCGTACCGGATCATGTGTCATTTGTCGGAGCACAGCAAGCTTGTTCTGGTAATGACCGGGGTGCTTCTTTTTGCAGGAACCGTGGGAATTCTCGCGGCCGAATACACGAACCCCGCGACACTCGGGGATATGAGCCTTCCGAAGAAGATTCTGAACAGTCTGTTCCAGTCGGTAACGTTCCGTACGGCAGGGTTTGCATCCGTACCGCAGGAGTCTTTAAGAGAGACTTCGTGCGTGATGGGGTGCGTGCTGATGTTCATCGGCGGGTCCCCGATCGGTACGGCGGGCGGCGTCAAGACCGTTACGGCGTTCCTTGTATTGACGAACGCGTTCCACTATGTCCGCGGTGATAAGGAATCGGTCGTGTTCCGGCGTAACGTTCCGCGTGAGATGATGCGTAAAGCGGCGGCTGTCGTATTGATCAGTTTCGGCGCAATGCTTTTCCTGTTGCTTCTTCTGATGGGAACGGGCAACATTCCGATGACGGACGCGATGTATGAAGTCGTCAGCGCCATCGGCACGGTCGGCCTCTCAAGAGCGCTTACGCCCAACTTGAATGCGGCAGGAAGAATTATCATTATCATTACCATGTACCTCGGGCGAATCGGTCCGATTTCTCTTGCCTGCTTCTTCACGAAGGAGGACACGAAGAATCAGATCCGGCACGCGGAAGGGACATTTTACGTTGGTTAGTCATATCGAAAATACGAAAACGGAGGATTACCATGAAAAAATCCATCGCCGTACTCGGACTCGGCAAATACGGAAAGAGCCTTGTTGAAAAACTCTACAAGATGGGCGCTGATGTTATGGCAGTCGATTCGGACGAAGAAGCAGTCCGCGAGATTGCCGGCAAATGCACCTCGGGCATCTGCGTAAACCTCGAGAACGAACGTGAGGTTGCTGCGCTCGGCCTTAAAAACATGGACATCGTCGTTTCGGCAATCGGCCACAACCTGGCCGCGTCGATTACCTCGGTTTCGGTCGCGAAGGAACAGGGCGTTCCGCTTGTCATCGCGAAATCCTCGTCCGACCATATGTCATCGATTCTGAAAAAAGTCGGAGCGGACCGGATTATCGACCCCGAAGGCGAAGGCGGCATGCGGCTCGCGCGGATTCTGATTTCTTCTTCCTTCAAGGATTTCTACGAAATCGACGAGAACATGTACGTCATTGAGACGCAGGCCAAGAAGGAGTGGATCGGAAAGAACCTGATCGAGCTCGAACTCCGGAAATCCATGGGCGTCAACGTCATTGCCTATAAAGAGCCGGATCATCATTGGCATTTTGTAGATCCGAAGAGGAAGATCACGTCGGATTCCGTGTTCCTGATTGCGATGGAACGGAAAGACATGGAGAAATGGAAGTAAACATCCGGGCTGACCGGAAGGGGGAGAAGGCATGAAAAAATCGTATTGGATCGCGCGGGGAATTCTCACCGCGCTGACCGTTTTCATATGCCTGATTGCGATGATTCACGAAGACGGCACAACGCGGTTTTTCGTAACTGCCGTAATGAGTGCGCTGGCGCTTATCTTAAGTTTTCCTGCTGAGCGGATCAGCCGGCGGATGATTGCAATCGGCGACGGCATCGCCAAAGGCAGGAAGCGGGTTTTGTATTATGTGTTGCTCCTTGCGGGGCTTCTGGCACTTTCTTTAGCTGCATACTTCGTAATATCCGCGGGCAACCCGAAAACGCTCGGCGAAGGACTGATGACGGTGTTCTTCTATACGGTTGCAATCGTTGCCATATTGATTCCGTATATCCTTTCCGTGTTGGTGCTGGTAATCCGGAAACGGGTGAAAGAAGAGACGGAAGATGAAACGGAAAATGTGACGGATTAAACAAGAGGCTGCCAAACGGCAGCCTCTTCTGTGTCTTCTGTTATTCTGCTTTTAAGCTTGCTATCAGATCCGGCAGAGCCTTCTCGAATTCCGAACCGTACCAGTGGTCGTTCGGATCCTTCTTGGTCTCCTCGATGCAGCGGAGCGTGTAGTCCGCTGCGAGAACGGCAGCGTCGTAGATGCTCCGGCCGCTCATCAGAGCTCCGGTAAATGCGGATGCATAGATATCGCCGGTACCGTGGCAGCCCTTTTCGAACTTCTTGTGCGCATAGCAGCGGTACTTTCCGTCTTCGTAAACCGCAACGCCGGTCGAATCGGGGCTGTAGCTGACGCCGGTCAGAACGATGTTCTTAACACCGAGTGCGTTAAGTTTCTCAAACAGCGAGAGAACGAACGCTTCGTCGTAAACCTCGCGGTATTCCGTGCCGGTGAGCAGGCACGCTTCGGTGATATTCGGAAGCGTGATATCCGCGCGTGCCACAAGCTTCTTCATCGCTTCGACGAACGCGGCGTCAAAGCCTGCATAAAGCTTTCCGCCGTCCGCCATCGCGGGGTCGACAATGAATGGCGCCCCGGGCTTCAGCACCGAATTTGCGATGTCGGTCACATAGTCAATCTGGTGGCTGCTTCCGAGGTAGCCGGTATACATGGCCTCGAACTGAATTCCTTCCTTTTGCCAGTGGGCGAGAATCTTCGGCATCTCCTCCGTGAGGTCACAGAAGGTATAGCCGGTAAATCCGCCGGTATGGGTGGAAAGAACAGCAGAAGGCAATATCGCTGTTTCCAGGCCGCAGGCGGATAGAATCGGGAGTGCGACGGTAAGCGAGCACTGTCCGACGCACGAGATGTCCTGAACTGTGAGGATTCTTTTATAACTCATATTTTCTTCCTTTCCCGGGTGTCCCCAAGGGGACGGTTCTTCCGCAGTTTTCTAATATCTAACACCAAATGGGAAGAGATGTCAAGAGAAAATAGTTACTGTTCGGGTGCGGGCAGCCCACGGGGGGATTCCCGGGGCGGCCTGTTGACAGCAGCGGCAGACAGAAACTAAACTGAATTGGTTCTGCTGCCGCTCTGTCACGGCCGCCGGGGGACATTTTGCAGGGCCGCCCGGGAATGAAAAGTTCTTACAATTTCTTCGCATTGCTTTGACATTTTTCGCCGTCTGGGGTACAATATTAGGAGGCCGTCATGATGTAGCGGAGGGAGGGATTCGTAATGTTTTCGTTCATTGCAGAGAATGCCGGAACGATTGCTGTAAGCCTTATTCTGCTGATTCTTGTCGCTTTGGCCGTGCGTAAGATAGCAGCAGACCGGAAGGCAGGAAAGCACTCCTGCGGAGGAAACTGCGGCGGCTGCCCGATGAGCGGGCAGTGTCATAAAAGAGAGGAGAAAACCGAATGAATGAGAGATTTGACCACAGGTGCTCGGACGCCCTTGTAACCGTCACCGACAAGAACGGAACCCCGCTTGCCGGCGTTCCCGTCAGATTCCGCCTTAGTAACCATGAGTTTCTGTTCGGTGTCGGAGCTTTCGATACCTTAAGCATCGGCGAACACAGCCCATTTGCTTACCGCTCGTTCAAGGTCGGCGATAAGACGATTGACCGCGCGTTCTTTCAGGAGAGAGTGGATTTGCTCACCGACGCGTTTAACTACGGTACGCTTCCGTTTTACTGGGGCGGATACGAAATGAAGGAAGGCGAGCCGCAGTTTGAGAACCGCATGGAAGCCGCGCAGTATCTGAAGGCGCACGGCGTGACCCCGAAGGGACATCCGCTTTGCTGGCATACGTCCTGTGCGGACTGGCTCCTGAAATATGACAACAAGACAATCATGGACAAGCAGCTTGCGCGAATCCGGCGCGACGTGACGGCGTTCAAGGGCGTCATCGATATCTGGGACGTCATCAACGAGACGGTTATCATGCCTGTCTTCGACCGCTACGACAACGCAATCACGCGTATCTGTAACGCATACGGCCGGCTGACGCTGATTAAAGAGGTGTTCGCGGCTGCGCACGATGCCAATCCGGACGCGCTTCTTCTGATTAACGATTTCCAACTGTCGCCGAATTATCAGAAGGTTATCGAGGAGTGCCTCGACGCAGGCGTTCCGATCGGCGCAATCGGCATCCAGTCGCACCAGCACCAGGGCTACCGCGGACTTGACTGGCTGAATGACGTGCTGAAGCGATTCTCGCAGTACGGGATTCCGTTACATTTTACGGAGAATACGCTTGTGTCCGGGCATCTGATGCCGCCGGATATCGTGGATCTGAATGACTATCAGGTTGACGAATGGCCGACGACGCCCGAGGGCGAGGAACGGCAGGAGCGCGAGTGGCGCGAGATGTACGAGACGCTCTTCGGGCATCCCGCAGTGACCGCAATCACCGGCTGGGACCTCGCGGACGGGGCATGGCTGCACGCGCCGAGCGGACTGATCCGCATGGACAACTCGGTGAAGCCTTCCTACAAGACGCTTAAGAAACTGATTAAGGAAGACTGGGCGACCGATGTGACGCTCACGACCGACGCGAACGGACAGGTGAATCTGCACGGCGTGCGCGGCGCATATGAAGCTACAGCAGACGGCTGCAAGGCGGACTTCGTTCTTTCGAAGAACACGCCCGCAATTAAGATTGCAATGTAAATAATTATTTGGATGCGGCGGCGCGGATTCCGGTCCGCACCTGCCGTCAGGAGATATCGAGAAATGGGAAAGCCAATCATCAAACAGGAACGCGTGGAAACGTTATGCGATAAGAAGTTCCTGCGTTTATATGACCTGAATTACGCGGAGGGACGGCACTATTTCGACGCGACGAGAAGACCGGTTGAGAAACTCGTTGCGACCAAATCCGACGAGGAGTTCCGGACGATGCTTCCGGATGCGGTGACCATCGCGGTGGTGTTGCATTTGCCGGAGAAAGAGCCGAAGCTTCTGATGAATTACGAGTACCGCTATCCGGTCGGACAGTTTCTGTTAAGCCCGGTGGCAGGGCTTCTGGACCCCGCCGACGAGGAGAACGGGGACCCGATTCGTACGGGTGCCGCTCGAGAGATTTTCGAGGAAACCGGCATCCGCGTGAAGGAGACCGACACGATTACGGTGCTGAATCCGTGCGCTTTTTCGTCGCCCGGAATGACCGATGAGAGCAACGCGTTTCTGTGCGCGGACATCACGCTAGCGGACCTTTCTTCGCTGACGCACGGAGAGGCGGAGAGCACCGAGCTGTTCAACGGATTTGAACTTCTGACAAGAGAGCAGGCGGCGGAGATCTACCGCACTGGAAGAGATAAGTACGGCAACACGTTCTCGCTTGCAACGTGGGCGCTGCTCGGCTATTTCGCTTTCGGAAAGTAAGGAGCGGACGTGATTTACGATAAGGACA
>CAMZEW010000075.1:0-8212 GCA_947305875.1 uncultured Lachnoclostridium sp. | reverse complement strand
GATAAAAATCCGTATCGGAACCACTTTTAAGGAGGACAAGCCAATGGTACAGATTATTGCCGGGGAAAAGGGAAAAGGAAAGACGAAGATTCTGCTCGACAAGGTAAACGCCGACATCGTTACATCGAAAGGTACCATCGTTTATCTCGACAAGAGCAATAAGCATATGTACGAGCTCAACAACAAGATTCGTCTGATTAACGTCAACGATTACTGCGTTGAGTGCGCATCCGAATTTGTTGGTTTTATCTGCGGAATCATTTCCCAGGATCACGACCTTGAGAAGATTTATCTGGACAGCTTTTTGAAGATTGCATGCATGAGCGTGGACGACATTGACCGCGTAATCGAGAAACTCGATATGGTTTCGGCAAAGTTCAAGGTTGACATTATCATCAGCCTTTCCGCGAATGCCGATACGCTTTCCGAGGTTGTTAAACAGAAAGTTATCGTAGCGCTTTAATCCGCTTCGTAATATGGTTTATAAGATACCGCTGCCGGGAGTTGCCGGCGGCGGTATTTTTCTGTGAAAAATGTGAGAAATTTGCCGGATATCGGGCGCAAATGCTTTTCTTTTTACGACAAGTATAGTATAATCTTTTTATAGTATGGGAAAGGAGGCAGAACAATGCCCGAAAGACGTGTTCCGAAGCGATCGACGGCCGTGTCGAAGTACAATATCGGCTTGATTATCTTTGTTCTGTTTACTCTTTACATACTGATTAACATTTTTCTCTATTTCCGCAGGTCTCATCTGTCCATATACGAAGTTCAGCTCCTTGCGATGGCCTCCAACACGAAGGCCGAAGCGGTGATCATCCGGAACGAAACGCCCGTGAAGACGGGTATTGCCGGATACGTGAACTATTACATGCGCAGCGGTACGCGTGTTGCGAAGGGCGAGACTATCTATTCGATTGACGAAAGCCGACAGATCTATAACCTGATCTCCGGCAACGACAATTCGTATTCCCTCTCGGATGAAGATATCGAACAGGTCAAAAACTGCATATCCGAATTCAATATGAGCTATGATAAATCCGATTTCGGCCTCGTTTATTCGTTAAAGGATGAACTGACGACGACCGTGAACAGCATCTCCGATACGTATCTTTTGGAGCATCTGAACCAGATCCTGATTGATCAGGCTTATCAGGGTTCGCTTACCGTGCATAAGGCGGAATCGCCCGGCGTCGTGTCTTATTTTTCGGATACGCTTGACGGGCTTACGGCCGACGCGGTCACTACCGATACATTCGACAAGACCGGATACAAGAGCACGAACCTGTTCGACGCAAGCCTTAAGGAGCAGGGGAGCGTGATTTATAAGCTTCTGTCGGATGAGACGTGGGACCTTGTCCTGAATCTGACGGAAGAGCAGTACGACAAGCTCTGCAACCAGACAACACTTACCTATACGATTGAGGAAGACAACCTGCGGCTGACTTCGCCGGTCATATTCTTCCGTTCGGGAGACGGGTATTTCGCAAGAATTACGCTTCGGCAGTACATGGTCCGTTATCTGAACCGGCGTTTCCTGACGATTGCGCTTGACATGGATAACAAGGTCGGATTAAAGATTCCGAAGACCGCACTTTTCGAGAAGGAATTCTACCGGATCCCGAAAGATTACTTTGTTAAGGGCGGAGACCAGAACAGTAATAAAACAGGCGTCAGCGTTCTGCGCCACGATGAGACTACGAAGGAAGTTTTTTACGTTTTCGTGGAAACGGAAATCTATTACGAAGACGACGAATACGGTTATATTGACATGAGCGCGCTGACCTACGGAACCTTCATCTACGATCCGAAGTCGACCGATACATTCCAGGTTTCGCTTGTCGGCAAGCTCACCGGGGTTTATTGCGTGAATAAGGGCTTTGCCCAGTTCCGAAGAGTCGAGGTCATTCAGGACGGCAAGGAATTCTGCGTCGTGCAGGCGGGACTTCCGTACAGCATTGCCGAGCATGATCACATAGCAAAAGACGCTTCGACAATTAAAGAATCACAAACCATATATTAAAATCGAGGTGGTATGAAATGATCGGACAGCGCATTGACGAAGTCCGCGAACAGATAAGGCTGCATTGTGAAAAGGCCGGACGGAATCCTTCCGAGGTGACATTGATTGCCGTCAGCAAGACAAAGCCCGTTTCGATGATTGAGGAAGCCGCGGACGCCGGACAGACGGTGTTCGGCGAGAACCGGGTACAGGAGCTTTGTGAGAAATACGAAGCGTTAAAGGACCGGAAGCTTCACTGGCACCTGATCGGACATCTGCAGTCGAACAAGGTTAAGAAAGCCGTCGCCGTCAGCGAAATGATTCATTCCGTTGATTCCTTTTTGCTTGCTGCGGAGATTGACAAACAGGCCGGGAAACTCGGCAAGATACAGGATATTCTGCTTGAAATCAACGTCGCAGAGGAAGCATCGAAGTTCGGTATCACCGTCGATTCCGCAGAAGAAACGGTACGCGCTTTATCCGGTCTTAAGAACATCCGGTTACGCGGTTTTATGACCGTTGCGCCGTATACAGAAGACCCGGAAACAAACCGCCCGTATTTTCGGCGTTTGGCCCAATTAATGGTTGACATTAACGCGCAAAACATCGATAATATCAGTGTTGATACATTATCCATGGGTATGAGCGGAGATTACGGTGTCGCTGTGGAAGAGGGCGCAACCCATATCCGCGTGGGGACTTATCTGTTTGGACAGAGAGATTATAATATCTAAAAGGGGACGAAAAGAATGGGATTTTTAAAGAGTGTTTTGGATTCCTTAAAACTTTCCGATGACAGCGATTACGATGATTATGACGATTACGACGATTATCTCGCCGCGGAAGAGGAGAGAGAACGGAAGAAGGCCGAGAAGAAGACCGAACGCGCTTCCGAGCCGAAGTTTTCGCTGAAGGAAACCCTTTTCAAAAAGAAGAGCGCACCGAAGCAGGAACCCGAGTATGACGAGGCGGATTCCGATGAGGATATGACATTTGCCCCGCAGCCTTCACAGTCTGCTCCGGCACGCCGTCCGCTTTACGACAATAACACGGTTTCGATTCAGGAAAGACGAAGCGGATACATGAGCGGAACGACCACATTTGCCGACCGTTATAAAGCGAAAGAGGCGGCAATGTACCGTCAGCAGCAACCCGCTCAGACGGTTCGTCCCGTACAGCAGAGACCCTCTCAGCCGGTTGCGCAGGCACCGGTCATGAATACGATGCCGCATACGACGAGAGACGCTCTCGGCGTTACGATCTTAAAGCCGCAGAGTTTTGACGATGCCCGTGAGATTTGCGACAACCTGATTGACGGCAATCCGATCATCGTGAATCTCGAAGGCTTTGATACCGACCGTGCGCAGCGTCTTATGGATTTCGTATCCGGCTGCGTTTATGCCATCGGTGCCAATCTGCATCAGATTTCCAGCTATATCTTCATTATTTCCCCGGCCAACATCGACGTGACCGGAGACTATAACGCATTAATGCGGCAGGACGGGTTCGGAGTACCGACATTTCACAAGCGCTAGACCATATTAACGGAATAAAGGAGATTGCGTAATATGCTGACACCGGTTGAAATTCAGAACACGAAATTCAAATCCGCGGCAAGCGGTTACAACAAGGGCCAGGTCGACAAGTTCATGGAGGAACTGAACAAGGATTACGAATTCCTGTACCGTCAGAACCTTGCTCTGACCGAGAAAGTCAGTTCCTTAAACGACCGCGTTCAGTACTATATTACGATCGAGAAATCCCTGCACAAGGCTTTGGTGCTCGCGGAGAAATCCGCCGACGAGACGAAAGCCGCCGCGCTTAAGGACGCTAAGGCAATTGAAAAGCAGGCGCTTGCCGATGCGCAGGACATCCGTAACAACGCCGAGAAGGAGCTTGCAAAGCTGCATACGCAGACGCTCCGCCTCATGCAGCAGTATGAGACCTACCGGGCGCAGTGCCAGGCGCTTCTCGATTCACAGAAAGAGATTTTGGACAGCCGCGTCTTTCAGATTAACGTAAAGGAGTTTGAAGCATATACCGAATATCTTCAGAGTGCACAGAAAGATGAAAAAGCTTAACCGACGTTCCTTACTGCTTTTTCTTCCGGCTGTTTTGGTGCTTCTTGATCAGCTGACGAAGGTGTGGGCCAGAGACGTTTTGAAGAACAGAGGCGAGATTATAGTAATACCGGATGTATTAGAGTTCCGGTATCTCGAGAACCGCGGTGCCGCCTGGGGTATGCTTCAGGGCCGTTTGAATATTCTTACCGTTGTGACCGTTATCCTTCTGATTCTGTTCCTGTGGCTTTTGTTCCGGGTTCCCGAAGGGAAGCGGTACCTGCCCGTATACCTCGTATTCCTGTTCATCATCTCAGGTGCAATCGGAAACCTGATTGATCGGATTTGGTTCGATTATGTCACGGATTTCATTTACTTTTCGTTGATCAATTTTCCGATTTTCAACGTGGCGGACATCTACGTCACGTGCTCGGTTTTCGTGCTCGTCATCCTCGTATTGTTTTATTATTCCGATGAAGAGCTCAGTTTCCTTCCGTTGTTCGGAAGCACAAAATCAAAAGACAATCCGGACGAGTCACCTTCCTGACTCGTCCTTTTTCAACAGGAGAGTGTATGGAAGAGAAGCGGACCTATATAATCGAAGAAGACCTTGCGGACATGCGCCTGGACCGCGCGATCTCGCTCTGTGACGAGGAACTGACGCGATCGCATGCGGAGCATCTGATTACGGACGGCGCGGTAAATGTGAACGATCAAACCGTATTAAAAACATCCTGCCGTGTGAAAACCGGCGACATCGTGACATGCATCGTGCCAGAACCCGAAGAAACCGAGATTCTTCCCGAGGACATTCCTCTTGACATTCTTTACGAGGACGACGATGTCATTATCGTGAACAAGCCGAAGGGGATGGTCGTCCACCCTGCGCCCGGTCACTATACGGGAACCCTCGTCAACGCCTTGCTGTATCATTGCAAAGACTCGCTTTCCGGAATCAACGGAAACCTGCGCCCGGGAATCGTGCACCGGATTGACCGCGACACGACCGGCGTGTTGGTCACATGTAAGAACGACCGCGCGCATCTCTGCCTGTCCGAACAGCTGTCCGAGCATTCGATTAAGCGCATCTACTATTGTATCGTTACTGGAAATGTGAAGTCCGACGGAACCGTCGACGCCCCGATTGGAAGAAACCAAAGCGACCGGAAGAAGATGGCCGTCGTCAGGGACGGCAGAAGAGCAGTGACGCATTATCACGTGCTCGAACATTTCGGGACGAAATATACGATGCTTTCGTGTGAACTCGAAACCGGACGGACGCACCAGATTCGGGTGCATATGGCTTATACCGGACACGCTTTACTCGGAGATACGGTTTACGGAGCTGCGAAGCAGCCGTTTGATACCGAAGGACAGGTACTGCATGCAGGTGTGCTCGGTTTTATTCATCCGACAACGAAAGAATACGTTGAATTCAAGGCGGAGCTTCCGGAATACTTCCGGACAATCATCGAAAAACTCAGAAAGATTACGACATGATACGACACCGATATCCGGAAATCAAACGAAGATTCTCAGAAAATCAGGAACGTCTGCTCCTGTACGGACCGCCTTATACCGGCAAATCCCTCCTTCTTCAGAGCCTTACAAAGGAAGAAGGCGTGAAGAATTACATTCTTTGCGATCTGCATATCGACCGGGATTTCACGAACGGACTTCTTAAGGCGATATCCGAAGGCGAATCGCTGTGTCATTTTGCGGCGGGGTTCTTCCGGCTTAAAGAAGAATATGTCCGGGATCGGCTGTTTTTGTTTCTCGACGGCCTGGAACCGCTCGGAGAAGCCGCAGAAACACTGCTAAAGGGAGAGCTTCCGCGCCATTTTGCCGCCACAACGTCCAGAATCGATTATATTGACATTTTACGCGATAAGTGTACAGATAACGTACATACCGTAAAAGTGCGCGGATTTTCGTTTTACGAGTTTTTAGACGCCATATCCGAAACGGAAGATGTTTCCTATTCAGAAATTCTGAGAGCACATTATAAGAACAAAAAGCCGATTCCCGATATGCTTGATGAGGAATTAAGAGAACTGTTCCATGATTATCTGATGACCGGCGGATATCCGGACGCAATCATGCAATATAAGAACAACCGGACCGGGCTTTCGGAAATCCGGCGCGTTCAGGAAGCGGTTTATGCGGCTTCCGTGATGCGCTATAAAACGGATCCGCCTAAGGGGATCAGTTCCGTTAAGCTTGACCGGGTTCTTGGGTATATAGCCGATTATGCGCCGGACTGCCGCGGAGCGTTCCATCCGGGACACCTTCGAAGGGGCGCGACGGCGAGGGAATATATTTCTGAGCTTCAATACCTTTTTGATAATCTGTTTCTGATCCCTGTATATATGGGGGATACGTTATACCGGTTTGAGCTTTCCGACTGCGGACTGACGCGATATCTGTGTAACGATTACGATTCTTTTTACAAAACGGATAACCGCGATATGCTGCCCGAATACTTCTATCAGAACTATCTGTATCACGTGCTTACGGAACGCGACTTGCGGATAACCGTTCAAAAGAACGGCAGATCGGATTATTTATGCTACACGAATGGAATCTTCGGTTTACGGCACTTAGGAGCGAATCGGAAGAGGGCGGAAGCGGATTTTACTGCGGATAATACGACACATGTCCCTCAAAAAGTGATGCAGCTGACCAACCGCAAAACAGACGGAAAATCCTCCGACCACAACATACAGTATTATTTTCTCGAGCAAACACAATTTTAAAAAAATTGTGAATAGAAAGGTTCATTTCTTCATTGACAACTAAATTCTAATTATGTAGAATAATGATTACCGAAACAGACTAAGTCAGTAGAAGTCATCACATTTGCCGTAATCACTTTTTCAGTTACAGGGATGGTTGTTTATGGGAGATATTAGATTGCACGAAGGCGAACTGAACGTCATGGAACTATTATGGTCCAATCAGAGCCTTGCTGCAAAAGATATTGCAAAAATAATCAAAGACTACATCGGCTGGGAAAAGAACACCACCTATACGGTTATCAAGCGTTTGATCGATAAAGGTGCCGTAAAACGTGAAGATCCCGGATTCGTCTGCAAAGCCGTTATTACAAAGAACGACGTACAGCAGATTGAAACGAGAGCCCTGATCGATAAAGTATTCGGCGGCGAGTTAATTGCATTCTTTACCGAATTTCTCGCGCAGCAGAATCTGGATGCCGAAGAAGTGCGTGAGCTTCGAAAGATATTGGATAATCAATACCGGCGTTTGTTATAAGAGATTTCTCAAATTCATTCTTCATAAATCATACCCGAAAAACGGTTTGTCCTTACGGACAGGCCGTTTTTTAGTTTGAAAATCAGCCCGGGGGAGAGTGTGCGGCCCTCTGTCGATTTCTTCGCTAAACGCAGGTTTAACGAAGAAATGTATTGATTTTAGACCATAATCGTGCTATAATTGCATTATCCGGTAAGTTATCGGTATTTGCGTTATTCTGTTTCGTTTTCGCATATTTGTATGTTGAAAGGAAAAACAATGGCTGAGAATCCTTCCTATTCCGAACAAAACAATATAAAGAACGAAATTCGTCTTCGGGAATTGCGTCAGGAACTACCTCCGTATTGCGGGACTTTCTTTCGCGGCATTGAACATCGAACGGCTTCTCGTACAAGAATTGCGTATGCCGTTGATTTGAAAGTTTTCTTCGAATTTCTTCTTGCGACCAATCCTTCGTTAAAAGGCAAAACAATTCGTGAGATTCCTCTATCGGTTCTTTCCGAGCTGCAATCGTATGACATTGAGGAATATCTCGATTATCTGAAGGTTTATAAGAAGGACGATTCCGTTATCACGAATCATGAACGCGGCATCAAAAGAAAAATCTGTTCTTTACGTTCGTTTTACAATTATCTGTATAAAAACCATTCGGTTGAGAATAATCCTGCCATTCAGGTGGCTGTCCCGAAATTGCATGAAAAGGCGATTATCCGTCTTGATCCGAACGAAACGGCCACATTACTGGATTGCGTCGAAAACGAATATTCGGGAACCGACCGGCAGAATGCCTTTCATGAACGGAATAAACTCCGGGATCTTGCGATGATGACTCTCCTGCTCGGAACAGGTGTTCGAATTTCCGAATGCATCGGGCTCG
>CAMZEW010000074.1:0-8266 GCA_947305875.1 uncultured Lachnoclostridium sp. | reverse complement strand
TTTCGAGCCTTCTTGATCAGAACATGCTCGAGACGATGCCGGACAACCAGCTCGCATACTGTTTCCGCACCATCACCGATAAGATGCTGTACCGCCAGATTCTGTCCACGATTTACGTGACCGGCAAGGGCTTTGAAGGAAACTGGTCCGATGACGTGCTGAAATCGCTCTGTGCCGGACGCCGCGTGTTCAAGGGCATGAACCTGTATGCGAAGGGAGCCGCATATTTCGGGCTTTATGAGCATGCCGAGGAGATGCAGGACTTTCTGTTCCTGACCGAAGACATGATTCGTTCCACGATTGCCATCCGGATGTTCAAGGACAATCAGATTGCCGATTATCCGATGGTTCGCGCAGGCACGCGCTGGAGCGAGGTAAATGCGAAGACGGTCGGAATTCTGGATGACACCGAAGAAGTATACTTTACGATTTATCATACCGTTAAGAAGGATTCCCAGCATGTCGTGGTGAATCTGAAGAACCTGCACGGACGCGAGAACAAGACAACGCGTGTTTCGATCGGAATCCGCTGTCTGGACCGCGAGACGGCAGTGATTACCATTAAGGACCTCGGGTTCGGTCAGTTCTATCCGAACACCTACCGGGTATGGGAGAAGATCGTTAACATTTGACGCGGAAAGCGTAACTATTATGGGAAGGAGGTAACGCAGTCATGGGAAGACTGATATTCTGTATCGGAAATAAAGCGAAAGAACCGTATTTCTTCCAGTCCACCGGCACGAAGGTCTATACGATGGAAGAGCTGTGTTATTACCTCTACCATAACATTGAAACGCTCGAGGAAGACCTTTCGGAGCGCCAGCTTGTGCCGTGGATCCGGGACCAGCTCGGCATGACGGAACGGGCGGATTTCCTGCAGCAGCTCATGGATCACAGCGCAGGCATCAAGGATCTCGTTGTGTCCATCTTCTGCAGCACCGACTATTATACCGAGGATGAAATCAATAAACTGATCGCGGATATCGATGTTTACTTCGATATGCTTCCGATTGAACGGAAGAAGCGTCATGCGGACGCATTCCTGCGCTACGGGAAGACCCGCGAGGCAATGCTTGAGTACCGGAATCTTCTGGATGACCGGGATTTCGTCTATGTTCCCGATGAGGATCAGGCTAAGGCCTACCACAATATGGCCGTGCTTCTTGCGAAGAACGGCATGTTTAAGAATGCCGCGAAGTATTTCCTGATTGCCTACCAGAAGGGCTCGATGAAGGAGAGCCTTTGTCAGTATCTCTACTCGCTGAAGATCGGCGGGATGGAACAGGAATTCCAGAATGAGCTGGCGAAGTACTCGGAAGAATCCGAGGCGATGCGGATTATCGAGAATCAGTTCTATTTCCTCGAGGAGAACCGCGAGTATTCGCCGGAATATATCAATGTGCTCCGCCTGATGGAACTCAAAGACAAGGAAGAGGAGACACCGGACGAGGACGGCGGCTTCTGGTGGCTGTTTGATGAGACGGTAAGCCGTCTTAAGAAGAATTACCGCGACGCATAGCATATTCGCACGTCGGCCGCTTTCTGCGGCCGGCGGAGTCTTTTTTTGTTTATAAGAGGTTTTTTTGTGAGTAAATTTATCGGAGATAAGAAGTTTTACAGAAGAGTGCTGACCGTAGCGGTGCCGATTATGATTCAGAACGGCATCTCTAATTTTGTCAGCCTGCTCGATAATATCATGATCGGACAGGTCGGCACAGAGCCGATGTCCGGTGTGGCAATCGTGAACCAGCTGATGTTCGTGCTGTATCTTGCCTTGTTCGGCGCGCTGTCCGGCCCGGGCATTTATGCCGCGCAGTTCTACGGCAAAGGAGACCACGAGGGCGTCCGCCACGCGTTCCGCTTTAAGCTGTATATCGGCATTTTGATCATAGCGGCAGGCATTACGGTGCTTTACCTCAAATGTGACCCGCTCCTTCGTCTCTACCTGCATGACTCGGCGGATTCCGTACAGTCGCCCGATCTGGTGATGAAGTACGGCCGCGAATACCTCGTAATCATGCTGATCGGATTAATCCCGTTCGCAATCGAAGAGGTCTACGCAAGCACGCTCCGCGAATGCGGCGAGACGAGGATTCCGATGATTGCCGGACTGATTGCCGTGTGCGTCAACCTCGGGCTCAACTACGTGCTGATCTTCGGAAAGTTCGGCGCCCCGAAACTCGGCGTGTCCGGTGCGGCGTTCGCAACGGTCATAAGCCGCTTTGTTCAGGCGCTCATCGTAATTATCTGGACGCATACGCATACAATCCGCATGGCGTTCGCAAAGGGGCTTTACGCGTCCTTATGGATTCCCGAGAGGCTCGTGTTCAGTATCGCCGCGAAGGGTTTTCCTTTGATGGCGAACGAAATACTCTGGTCGTGCGGCATGGCGGTTCTGAACCAGTGTTACTCAAGACGCGGTCTTGACGCGGTAGCCGGAATGAATATTTCTTCGACAATCACGAACCTGTTCGGCGTCGTATTTATCGCAATGGGAAGCGCCGTCGCGATTATGGTCGGACAGCTGCTCGGCGCAGGCAAACTTAGTGAAGCACGGGACACGGATACGAAGCTCATCGCTTTCTCCGTCGCATCCTCTGCCGTGCTCGGCGCGATACTTTTCGCACTTGCGCCGCTGTTCCCGATGCTTTACGAAACGACCGACAGCGTTAGGAAGCTGGCAGCAGGATTCATCCGGATCGGCGCTGCATGCCTGCCGATTTACGCGTTCATGCATGCGGCCTACTTTACGCTTCGTACCGGCGGCAAGACGTTCGTCACGTTTCTGTTTGACAGCGTGTTCCTGTGGTGCATCAGCGTGCCGTTTGCGATGCTGATCTGCACCTACACGGTGCTTCCGGTCGTAATGATTTATCTTTGCGTGCAGCTTACGGACCTGATTAAATGCTTAATCGGTTTCATCCTGGTTAAGAAGGGCGTCTGGGTTCAGAACCTCGTAAAAGAGACATAAAAAACAAAGGGGCTGTCGCATCCGTTGCGGCGGCCCCTTGCTGATTCTGCGGATTTATAATTGGATGCAGACTTCCCAGGTATCTTCCTTCAGACCGGAGAAGATAAACTCTGCGTAGTTGTTAAGAATGGTCAGGTTCAGCTCGTCGAGGTACGGCTCCGAGAGCGGGTCGCAGGCGATTCCGCGGAAGCGGATGAACAGTGTGTGGCGCGTGCTCGTCTCGCTGCCGAGAAGGCGGAGAACGGCGCTTTCCGCGGGAAGATCGGGGTGCTTTAAGATCGGATATAACAATTCATCACACAGAACGGGCAGGAATTTTTCCTGCTTTTTTTCATATTCAAAACGTCTGAGAAACGCGCGCAGTTCGCTCGCAAGCGCATAGAGATCGAGCGTGTCCGGCGTCAGTTCCTTCTCGTAAACGCGCGAGCGGAACAGGAAGCGCTGCGTCTGTATGTTGGCGGGGCGGTCGAAAACCTGCTCGGGCGTGCCTTCCTCACAGATGCCCTGATCCGCGAGAAATACGACACGGCTCGCGACCTTCCTCGCAAAGTTCAGATCGTGCGTGACAATCACGCTTGTGATGCCGTCTTCGGAAAGCGAGAGGATGACGGACAGGACCTCCTCCACCATCGTCGGGTCAAGCGCGCTTGTCGGCTCGTCGAACAGGATAATTTCGGGGTGCATGGCAAGCGTCCGCGCAATTGCGACACGCTGCTTCTGGCCTCCGGACAGTTCCGAAGGCATCGAATCATCCCGGCCGGACATGCCGACGCGGGCAAGCAGCTGCCGGGCTTCTTTAACCGCATCCTCACGGCGCATTCCCGCAACCTTCATCGGCGCAAGGATGATGTTTTCGAGAACGGTAAGGTGCGAGAAGAGATTGAAATGCTGGTAAACCATACCCATCTTTCGACGAACCGCATTGATATCGGTGCCGGGGGCGAGAATGTTGACGCCGTCAATGAGAATCTCGCCGGAGTCGGGTTCCGCAAGGCGGTTGATGCAGCGCAGAAGCGTGCTCTTGCCGCCGCCGCTTCCGCCGATGATTACGACGGTTTCGCCTCTTTCGATGTCGAGGTTAATATCCTTCCAGATGAGTTTTCCGTCGAATTGTTTGCTGAGGTTCCGGATACGGATCATGCCGCCTCACCTCCCTTCCGCGACGGAGTCAGCAGGCGTCTTATAAGGCGTCTTACGACTGCTCCGATGACGAAATAGAGAACAGCGATGGTGAAAAGCCCGATGAAAGCATCCATCGTCCGGCTCGAGACAATTTCCGAGGCACGCGTCAGGTCGACGACGGCCAGATAACCGACGATGGAGGTTTCTTCAAGCGTATCCGTAAACTTGTTTTCGTAAAGCGGGAGAGCCGCTTTGACGGTCTGCGGCAGAACGACATAGCGGAACGCCTGCCAGCGCGTCATTCCGAGCGTACGCGCGGCTTCCGTCTCGCCGGAGGAAATCGTGTCGAGCGCGGAGCTGAAAACTTCCGAAAGGTACGTACCTGCCTTCAGCGTAAGACCGAGGATGACAATCAGAAGGACCGGAAGCGAGCTGTGTCCGAAGACAACATAAATCAGCACCATCAGAAGAACCATTGTCGGAAACTCCATGAAAAACTTCTGGATGAAGCCGGCAAACTTTTGCACCGCGGGGCGTTTCGATCGAAGCGCGGCGCAGAGCGAGATTCCGAAAGCCGTACCGAGCAGAAAGCTCGCGAACGTCAGAAGGAGCGTTGTACAAAGACCGCTCAAAAAGAAGAGATAGTGGTCATCTTCGATAAATGTGATGTACAGTTTGTGCCGTAACGCGTCCATCCGCAGGCTTTCCTCCAATGAAATGTATTATTGCCCGATAACGGTAATGTCGGGCTGTGTCTTTTCGATAAAGTATAACGGTGTCTCATACAGGGAATCGCAGGTGCACAGATAAGACGCGAGCGAATCGGCTTTTCTTAAATCACTGAGGAACCCTGCGGATATATCATAGATGCCGCCCTGCAGTCCGTAAATCATATCGTCATAACCGGAAACCGTGAATTCGAGGCGGTAGTCGTATTCGTTGGCGAACAGCTTCAGCGCTTCCAGGTCGTATCCGGACGGCATGCCGGTGTCCGCTTCCGGGAAGGAGCGCGGGAACGCACTTGCGTCTATCGCAACGCGGAGCACCCTTCCGGTGCCCGTCAGCGGGATGTCCGGGCCGTTATAGTTCTTTCCGTCGAAAGCGTCGAGACGGGCAAGAAACGAGCGGTACTCGTCGGACGCCTTGTAGCGTGTCAGAAAATCGTTGAATTCGTCACGCAGGTCCTTCAAATCACTTCGGAAATAGATGGTATAACCGGAAGACGCAAACGCCGGTGTGACAAGCCGGAGCCCTTCATGCCTTGAGGAAGTGAACTTCCACAGCAGTTCATCCAGCGCCATCACGTCGACCTTGTCGTATTGAAGCGCAAGAAGAATGCCGGAAAGCTCGTCGTAACGGACAAGCCTCAGGTCCTTCCTTCCGGTCAGCGCGTAGTCCGTGTCGCAGGCAATTCCGACGCCGATACGCCGGCCCTCAAGGTCCGAGATGTCGGTAACGGGGTTTTCCTTCCACCGAGACCGGCACCCGCCGAGAAGAAGCGGAAGGAACAACACGAGAAGCGCAGTGAGGAGGCGGTAACATTTTCCGTTGGTTCGTTTCATAAAAGATTACAGACTCTTTCGTATCGTCAGAATATTCTCGCCGTTCTCGCGGCGGTAGGCTACGTCGTCCATCGTTTTCTTCACGAGGAAGATGCCGAGGCCGCCGACACGGCGCTGCTCCGAGGAAAGCGTAATATCCGGGTCGCCCGCTGTAAGCGGATTGAACGCCTGCCCGCGGTCGCGGAATTCGATTACCGCGCTGCCGCCCTCGGTCCGGAAGGTGACTGCAGCATCGCCTTGTCCGTCGCCGTACGCGTAGTGCGCGATGTTGACGAAGGCCTCCTCGGCCGCGACGGAAATCTGCTGCAGCGAATGCTCGGAGCATCCCGCGGCATCCAGTAATCCTCCCAGGAAGGAAAGAACCTCGGGAAGCGAATCGTCCCGTGCGGGAACGGTCAGGGTGCGGACATCGGAGTCCGGATCCGCGCCGGAATAATACAGGCAGAGCATCGTGATGTCATCAAATTGCGGAGCTCCTTCGGAGAAGTCCGAAACAGCCTTCTTCACACTTTCGCAAACCTTCCTGCAGGCTTCCTCGCCGCTTCCGAAAGGCTGTGAGAGCACCGAAAGCAGACGGTCGTTTCCGAAGAGCGCTTCGGCCGTATCGGCTGCTTCCGTGACACCGTCGGTGTAAAGGAAGAGCAGGTCGCCGGGCTTTAACGTTAGCGTCTGCACGCGGTACGGAACGCCTTCCATCGCCGCAAGCGCGAGATTAACCTTCTGGGTGATGAATTCCGCATGCCCGTCACGAATCCGTACCGGCGGGTTGTGGCCCGCGTTGACGAAACGGACGAGACCGGTATCGGTGTTAAGAAAGCCCATCCACGCGGTGATGAACATCTCGGCGTCGTTGCCTTCGCAGAGCTTTCCGTTCGCGCTCTGAAAAACGTCTTCGGGCGCGTCGCCTCGCTCGGCATAATCGCGGATTACGGTTTTGCCGGTCATCATGAACATGGCGGCGGGAATTCCTTTGCCGGACACGTCCGCGACGAGAAATGCCAGGCGGTTCTCGTCAAGAAAATAGAAATCGTAGAAATCGCCCCCGATTTCCTTCGCAGCATCCATCGTCGCGTACAGGCTGAAATCCGCGCGCTCCGGGTAAGGCGGAAAGACGGACGGAAGCGCGGACTGCTGGATGTTCTTTGCGAAAGCCAGCTCCTGATCAATCCGGGCGGCTGCCGCAGCAATATATTGCTTTAAGGTGCTTACGGTTGCGTTGATATCGTCGGAAAGCGAGGCAAACTCCGTATTCGAACGGACGTCGACCGTTTCCTCGAGATTTCCGCTTGTAATCTTCGAAAGCGAAGAGTTTACACGGTTGATGTTATTGACGACAAGCGTGTGCACGAGAAGAAAGATCATCACGAAGAGCGCCAGAAAGACAAGAACTTCAAGCGCCGCGGTCAGAAGAACCGAAGTATCCCGCTGTAGCAGGATTTCATTCTCGGGAAGAACGGCCACGATGTAGTAGCCTTCGGTGAAAACATACATGCACGAGCAAGTCTCCCCGTAAACCTCCGATACGAACACCCTGTTCTCGGGCATGGTCGGCCGGTCAATCCAGATGCCGGTCACATAAAGATTGCTTCCTTCATTGTGGTTCCGGTCGCTGACGATGTTCCAGTTCTCGTCCGCGATAATGATGCTGCCGTTCTCGCCGACATGCCGGTTGCGTGTCGCGCCGATGACCTGGTGGTCGATGTCGCGCTGGAAACGCTCGGCATCGTAAGCAACCTGGACGAAGCCGCCGTTCTTAAGACATACGCCCGCATATTTCCGGAGCATTGCTGCGTCATAGGAAATCGGCTGATAACTTTGGACATGTTCCTGCTCACTTCCGTCCAAAAGTCCGAGGAATTCCGCGGACTGCCTGCCGGAACGCATGTCATAACCAAGGAAATCCTCCTGTGTCGTTGCGGTGATAACGCCGTCCGGTCCGATTACATTGATTTCCGCGACGTTATACCGGGCCATCAGTTCCGTAAGCCCGGAATTGTCAGCCGGCGCCCCGCCGTCGATTTCCGAAGCGACCGTGTGCGTCAGATTCAAAAGGTTCGCATCGGAAG
Organism: uncultured Lachnoclostridium sp.; assembly: GCA_947305875.1. Classification (GTDB taxonomy): domain Bacteria; phylum Bacillota; class Clostridia; order Lachnospirales; family Lachnospiraceae; genus ISDg. The sequence continues at coordinate 545 of CAMZEW010000074.1, read as the reverse complement.
CGTCGTTGACGTCCTGCTGCACGTCTTTGATATTCAGACGCAGCAGATTTGCGGCGCTCTTTTCGGACAGTCTTGTCTGAAGGGTCCACGAAAAGACCATGGATACGGCAAATGCCACGCCCACAATCAGTAAGAGCCATCGGAGAAATGTGCCGGATATGGTTTTTTTCTGCATCATCGGCTCCTTCCGCCGCCTTCCGGCTATTCAATCGTCAAAATGTCCGAAAAACCGGTTACTTCGAGAATTTCCATGATTTCGGGACGCACGTTGCGAAGAAGCATCGTACCCTGTTTGTTCATCGTTTTCTGTGCGGAGAGAAGAACGCGAAGCCCTGCGGAAGAGATATAGACGAGCTTTTCGAGGTCGAAGACCAGGACTTTGATGCCTCCTGATGAGGAGCGGATTTCACCCTCAAGCTGGGGAGCGGTAATCGTGTCGAGCCGTCCTTCCGGCATAAGTGTCAGCGTATCGTTATCGACTGTTTTCTGAATCGTCATGGGTGTAAACTCCCTTCCGTAAAGTATTCTCTGTGCAATTTTATCAA
>CAMZEW010000073.1:0-8755 GCA_947305875.1 uncultured Lachnoclostridium sp. | reverse complement strand
TAGCTTGCTGAGCAACGGTCAGTTCACGGATGTCAGCAAGGCTACTACCGTTGATTGGAATGACGCTAAGTGGAATGCCAAGGTTAAAGAGATCATGACCATTAACGGCGGTCTCTACGGCTTCGCAGCCGGCACCGAGGCTAGAACCGGTGTGTTCTTCAACAAGGCTATCTTCAAGCAGAACGGTGTTGATCCTGAGACTCCTTACGACCTTCAGAAGGAAGGCAAGTGGAGCTGGGATGAGTACCTCAAGCTCTGCAAGAAGCTGACGAAGGATACGGATAACGACGGCGTTGTTGACCTTTACGCTGTAGCAGGTCAGGCTTACATCGTAGCATTTGGTGCTCTTCAGTCCAATGGTACGTTCGTTATCGAGAAGGATGACTCCGGTCTCCTTAGACTTAACGTAGACGATCCTAACGTATTGAACGCTCTTAACTTCGTACGTAACCTGGCTGATTTCGGTTACTTCATGCCTACTCCTGAGGGAGCTGAGTGGGATTGGTTCAAGACTGCATTCTACGATGGCAAGACCTCTATGTACATCGAAGAAGAGTGGGCTGACACTCAGGAAATCCGTGTGAAAGCTCCTCAGCTTGACTACGGCTTCGTAGGTTTCCCTTACGGCCCGGCTCTTGGCAAGCAGGTTTCCATCATTCGTGAGAACATTCTTTTCGTTCCTAAGTGTGATGCTACGAAGGATGTTGTTGATGATATCCTTTACGCTTACAACTGGTACACCACCGTTCCCGCTGACTATGTTGACGATGAGAACAGATGGAAAGCCAGCTACGACTGGAAGTTCAACGATGACAGAGCTGTTGATGAGACCATTAGATTGATGGTAGTTGAAGGCGATCAGTACATGTATGCCGGTACCCTGATTCCTGATTTCAGCGATCAGTGGTGTATCGATCTGCAGAACGGCAAGACCGCTGCTCAGGTTATCGAAGAGAACACCGAGCTCTGGACAACCGAAATCGCAGACTTCAACGCTAAGTTCCAGAAATAAGGTTGTAGTTTTTTAGACTCTTTTCCCTTTGGGAGGGGAATTCCTTCGGGGATTCCCCTCTTATCACAGAAGGCAGTATATGTCTTTTGTGATAAGAGACATCCCAAAGGGTTTTGATTGTTTAAGGAGGATAGACATGGGTACTTGCGCATATCAGGACGAAACGAAATCCTTCAAGGAGAGGGCGGCTGCTCTCGTAGCCGAGATGACGCTTGAAGAGAAAGTGTTCCAGACGCTTTTCAATGCGCCTGCGATTGAACGGCTCGGCGTGAAAGCCTACAATTACTGGAACGAAGCGCTGCACGGCGTCGCACGTGCCGGCGTGGCAACGGTATTCCCGCAGGCCATCGGGCTGGCGGCTGCTTTCGATGAGGATATGATGGAAGAAATCGGGGATACGGTTTCGACTGAGGCTCGCGCCAAATTCAACATGCAGGAGAAATACGGCGACCGCGACATCTATAAGGGACTGACTTTCTGGTCTCCGAACGTGAATATATTCCGCGACCCGAGATGGGGGCGCGGCCATGAAACCTACGGGGAGGATCCGTATCTGAGCGGACGGCTCGGCGTGCGGTTCATAGAGGGACTTCAGGGACACGATGAGAAGTACATGAAGGTCGCGGCGTGCGCGAAGCATTTTGCGGTACACAGCGGGCCGGAGGACCTTCGTCATCAGTTCAACGCCGAAGTGTCCGAACAGGACCTTTGGGAAACGTACCTGCCGGCTTTCGACGCATGCGTAAACGAAGGCAAAGTGGAAGCGGTCATGGGCGCTTACAACCGTACAAACGGCGAACCGTGCTGCGGCAGCCGGAAGCTTCTTGTCGATATACTACGCGGCAAATGGGACTTCGACGGCCATGTTACCTCGGACTGCTGGGCGCTTAAAGATTTCCACGAATTTCATATGGTCACGAAGAACGAAGTTGAAACCGTTGCGCTTGCGATGAACAAGGGCTGCGATTTGAACTGCGGGAATATGTACATACATCTTCTTCAGGCCGTCCGTGACGGACTGGTCGAGGAGAAGACAATCGATAAGGCGCTTACGAGGCTGTTCACGACGAGAATGAAACTGGGCCTTTTCGACAACCCGGAAGATGTTCCGTACAACGAAATCGGTTACGACCAGGTCGATACCGATGCAAACCGTGCGCTTAATCTGAAAGCGTCGAAGAAGACGATGGTGCTTCTTAAAAACGAAAACCATACGCTTCCGCTTTCGCTTGACAATATCAAAACCATCGGTGTTGTCGGCCCGAACGCGGATAACCGGAAGGCGCTTGTCGGAAACTATGAGGGAACGGCGTCCGAGTACGTTACCGTGCTCGAAGGCATCCGCGAATACGTCGGCGACCGCGCGAGAATCTTCTATTCCGAGGGCTGTCATCTGTTCAAGGACCGCGTTCAGGGACTCGGCCAGGCAAATGACCGGACCGCCGAGGCGAGAGCCGTGGCGGAGATGAGCGACGTCGTGATTGCCGTAATGGGACTCGATCCCGGCCTTGAGGGCGAAGAAGGTGATGAAGGCAACGAATTCGCTTCCGGTGACAAGCCGAACCTGAATCTTCCGGGCATTCAGGAAGATATCCTTAAGGTTCTTTATGAGAGCGGCAAGCCGGTCATTCTCGTGCTTCTTTCGGGAAGCGCACTCGCGGTCGGCTGGGCGGACGAAAACCTTCCCGCAATCGTGCAGGCCTGGTATCCGGGCGCGCAGGGCGGACGTTCGGTTGCGGAACTTCTGTTCGGCGAATGCAGCCCCGAAGGCAAGCTCCCCGTGACGTTCTATCGTACCAACGAGGAACTCCCGGCATTTACCGATTATTCGATGAAGGGAAGAACCTACCGCTACATGAAGCAGGAAGCGCTTTATCCGTTCGGATACGGCCTCAGCTACACGGATTTTGCGTTCTCAAACGAGTCACTCACAGGAACGCCCGAAGGAGGCGCTTCGGTAAATGTGACCGTTACGAACGCGGGTAAGATGTGCGGCGCGGAAACCGTTCAGATATATGTGAAATCCCCGATGGAAGGCGCGCCGAATGCGCAGCTTAAGGGACTTAAAAAGGTAACGCTTGCACCGGGCGAGAGCAAAAATGTTACGATTGACTTGCCTGTCAAGGCCTTCGGCGTGTATAATGAGAAGGCGGAGCGGGTTATCGTTCCGGGAGAGTACGAGATTTATGTCGGTGCGTCCGCACCGGACGCAAGAAGCGTTAAACTTGCGGGCAAGGCACCGAAGCGGTTTACGCTGCATTGCGATAAGGCGGTTGTAATACCGGAATAAAGCGGGAGAATTTATGGAAGATCAGAATTTGAGAGAAGAGAATGAACTGCGGGTGGAAGACATTCTGAACGAAGAAGCAAAACCCGAGAATACGGGGATTCCCGGTGACGAGCCCCAGACGGAAGAGAATCCGTCGGGTGAGGAAAGAACCGAAGAACCCCGGTCCGTACGCGCGAAGAAGCGTCGCGCCGCATTGATCAGCGACCTGATCTTCTTCGTTGTCAGTTTCCTTGTTATCTACATCCTGTTCAACATCTTTCCGCCGTACTATGTGGACGGAAACTCGATGAACCAGACGCTTAAGGACCGCGCGTTCGGGTTCGGCACGACCTTTTATAAGCTGGATTACGGCGACATCGTGGTGCTTCACGGCGACAGCGGAAAGACCAACGACAATGACTTTATCAAGCGGATTGTCGGAAAGCCCGGTGACATTCTTGAGATTACGGACGGTGTGCTTGTAAGAAACGGCGAGCCCGTTTACGAGGATTATGCCTATTACGACCCGGATTACACCTACCGGAGCGGCGTCACGAAGAAGATTAAACTCGAAGAAGGAGAGTATTACGTGATGGGAGACAACCGCTTCCACTCAATGGACAGCCGCGTGTTCGGCCCTATCCGTAAATCCGAAATTAAGTGTAAAATGCTGTTCTTCCTGTGGGGAAAGAAGCGGAAATAAAAAGGGAGCGGGAGTGATCCCCGCTCCTTTCTTCGTAAAAGAAGCAATTCCCGACAAATCAGACATCCGGCTCGTTATCATATCAGGAGGACAACACAGTCTATGAAATCCGTTCGGACAAAAGAAGAATTTGAGGCTTTCTACGAACGCAACTACCGCTTTGTGTACCGCATCTGCTACACGTACATGAAATCGGAAGCCGATGCAGAGGACTGCACCGAGGATGTATTCGTAAAGGTACTGACGGGAGACTTCACATTTGCCGATGAAACGCACGAAAGAAAGTGGCTCACGGTGACGTCGATGAATCTTTGTAAGGACCGCCTCAAGAGCTATCAGAGAACGCACGTCGGCTCCCTTGAGGACGAGACGACGGAACCCGCCGCGCCGGAGGCGGAGGACCTGAGTGACGTGCGGGAGGCCGTTCTGGCGCTTCCCGGAAAATGGAAAGACGTTGTCATCCTCTACTACTATGAAGGCTATCAGACGGACGAGATTGCGAAGATTCTGGGCAGTCCGCCGTCCACAATCCGAAACCGTCTTGCAGACGCAAGGGCGATGCTAAGGCGGGTTCTTGACGGGAGGAACGTATGAAAGAGTTTGATGACGTAATTCGGGAAGAAATGAATAAAACCGAGCCGAAGGAAGGCGCGAAGGAGCGCATGCTTCAGGCGATTTATGAGAAGGCAGCAAAGCAGAACCAAAAGAATAAACGGACAGCGTTGCTTATGCGTATTTCGAAGTTTGCGCTTCCCGTGGCTGCATGTCTTTTGGTACTTGTACTGATTCTTAAAAAGCCCTGGGTCGGGAAGGAGAACGGAAGCATCGCGACGGGGACGGAACCCGGGGAGAAGGAAGAGCCGACCGGGCAGATGATGATCCCGAATCCGATTGTCGAGCATGCCGACGCGGAAGCGCTCCGGGCCTACACGGGAATCACCGTACGTGTTCCCGCAGGTGCAGCGGACGTCCGGTACCTGTCCATCGAGAAGGAAGTCGCGGAAGTGAGGTTCACTCTCGGCGGACACGATTATGCCTATCGTGCCTCGACGAAGGCGGGCGACATCTCCGGACTTTACGGAACCGATGAAGCGGCCGAGGATATCGGCGACGCCGTTTACGTTGAGGTTTTCTGCGGTGACGAGACCTACCGGAAGGTGGAATACAAAAAGGACGGTCTGAACTGCGTTTTGATGAATACGGACGGCGCTTCGAAGGCGGATGTGCTTTCGGTATATGAAAAACTTCGTTAGGAGCCGACATTTTATAATGTTCACTCGTTATTCAGGTAAAGGGCAAAGCCCAAACGGAAAAACGAGGTATGATTGACATGAAAAGGTTTTTAGTGTTACTCTTTACAGCGATGCTTCTGCTTACGGCCTGCGGCGCGGAGGAAAAGGAAAGTTCAAAGAAGTCCGGTAAGAAGGAAGAGAAGCCGAACGAGTCCGCGACTCCCGAAAGCATTGAAAAGGCGATCCGCGAGGCGCTCGGGGACGGGTATCAGTGCCCGCTCGACGTAACGGAGGACGAATTCTTCCTGTGCGCGCTTGCCGACGTCGACATGACGAAGATTGCTTCCTATGTGGCGAAGGTGAACCCGGTTACGGCGGTGCATTGCGACACGGTCGTCGTGGTCCGCTGCAGGGAAGCGTCGTACGCGGACGAGGTGGTGAAAGCGTTCAACGACTTTTTCTACCGCCAGATGAACTACGCCGCGCAATATCCGATGGAGCCGATGAAGCTTCAGTCCACGCGCATCTACAAGGCGGGAGATCTTGTGATGTACATCTGCGCGGGTGCTTCGGCACCGGAGCGGTCCGATGACGCGACGATGATCCGGATCTCCGAAGAAGAGTACAAAAAGATTGAGGAAGCCGTTAAGAAAGAGCTCGGCTTCCTGCCCGAAAACCTTGCGGATTCGGACGGCGACGGCCGGGACCGCGCGGAGGGCGTCGGCGCGTCTTGTGACGACGCCTCGATAGAAGATTAACTGTGTTGTGAGGGTATATGGTTTTCTCCGGACTGACATTTCTGTTTCTGTTTCTGCCCGCGGTTCTGCTGGTTTATTTCGCTATGCCGAAACGCGGGAAGAACGCAGTCCTTTTTGCGATGAGCCTCGTGTTCTATGCGTGGGGCGAGCCGGTTTACGTGTGCCTGATGATCTTCTCGACGATCCTCGATTACACGTGCGGACGCCTGACGGAACGGTACCGCGGCACGAACAGGAAAAAACTCGGTCTGATTCTTTCGCTGATCGGAAACATCGGCCTTCTCGCATTCTTTAAGTATGCCGATTTCTTCCTCGGGACGATTGACTCCGTCACGGGACTCGGCATCCCGAAACTCAATCTGCCGCTTCCGATCGGCATCTCTTTCTACACCTTCCAGACGATGAGCTATACAATCGACGTGTACCGCGGCGATGCGAAAGCGCAGACAAATGTGATCGATTTCGGTGCGTATGTCTCGCTCTTTCCGCAGCTGATCGCGGGCCCGATTGTCCGCTACCGTGACATTGCAGAGGAACTGAAGGACCGGAAGCACAGCTTCGACAGCTTCGGCGAGGGCGCGAGACGATTCGTTACCGGCCTTGCGAAGAAGGTGCTTCTTGCGAACAATATCGGCCTTCTCTGGGATAAGTTCTCGGCAATGCCCGCTTCGGAACTGTCGGCACTCGGTGCGTGGACGGGAATCGTCGCATTTGCCTTTCAGATTTATTTCGATTTCTCCGGTTACAGCGATATGGCAATCGGCCTCGGCAAGATGCTCGGGTTCACGTTTCCGGAGAACTTCGATTATCCTTATATCTCAAAAAGCGTGACGGAATTCTGGCGCCGCTGGCACATGACGCTCGGCAAATGGTTCCGCGACTACGTCTACATCCCGCTCGGCGGCAACCGGGACGGTCTTTTTAAGCAGATCCGGAACGTCGCAATCGTGTGGGTTCTGACCGGCTTCTGGCACGGCGCGAGCTGGAATTTCGTGCTGTGGGGCGTGTTCTACGGAATCCTTCTGATCATCGAGAAGCTGTTCCTTCTTAAGAGGCTTCAGAAGCTGCCCGCGTTCGTCGGGCATCTGTATACGATGTTCGCGGTGCTGATGGGCTGGGTGCTCTTCGCATTTGACAGAATCGGAGACGGCTTTTCCTACTACGGCGCGCTGTTCGGGAGAAGCGGCCTTTCGAACCAAAACGCCGCGTACCTGCTTCTTTCGAACCTGCCGCTTCTTCTGATCTGCCTGGCTGCTGCCACGCCGATTCCGAAGCGCATCGGAGAGAAACTCTCCGGACATTGTAACGAAGGCACCCTTGCGACCGCCGCATCTTTCCGGATGTTCGTGCTGTTCGGGCTTTCGGTTGCGTACTTAATCAGCGGATCCTACAATCCGTTCCTGTATTTTCGTTTCTAGGAGTTTTCATGCGGAATAAGATTACGACAATTTTATTCGTTCTCATGCTCGCGGCGGGGCTTGCGGCGCATTTCTGCACGCCGGACCGGGCCTATTCAAAGAACGAGAAGCGTCTGCTCGCGGGCGTTCCGAAGGTGAGCGCGAAGCGGATCCGTTCGGGCGCGTTCGGCGATGACATCGAAAAGTATCTCGCTGACCAGTTCCCGCTTCGGGATTCGTTCGTCTCGGTGAAGACCGTGACGGAGCGGCTGCTCGGAAAGCGCGAGTCCGGCGGAGCTTATTTCGCCGACGACGGGTACCTGATGGAGGTGCGCGTGGCATTTGACGAAGATCAGATTGCGAAAAATGTGAAGGCCCTTCTTAAGCTTCAGAGCCAGACGGAGGAACTAAACATTCCGTTCCGCGTGATGCTCGTTCCGACGGCTGCTGACATCCTCTCGCAGAAACTGCCTAAGTTCGCGCCGAACGCCGACCAGCAGGCGGTGCTTACATACGCAAAGGAGCAGGGGCTTAAGCTGATTGATGTGACCGAAGCGCTTAAGGCGCATAAGGACGAATATATCTATTACCGGACGGATCACCACTGGACGAGCCTCGGGGCTTACTATGCATACGCCGCGTGGATGCAGGACAAAGGGGAGACGCCGGCTCCGCTTTCCGCCTTTAAGAAAGAGACGCTCTGTACGGATTTCCGCGGGACGACTTACGCGAAGGTGAATTATCCGTTCGCGGCGTACGACACGATTGACGCTTATTCGCGTGCGGACAGCCACCACGTCGATTACAACCAGGGCTATTACGTGACGGAGACGATTTACGAACGGAAGTACCTCGAGGAGGACAATCCGTATGCGGTGTTCTTCAATTCGAATCAGTCGGTGACCGTGGCGCAGGCCGGCGGGCAGGGGAAGCTTCTGATCGTCAAGGATTCCTACGCAAACTGCTTTGCGCAGTTCCCGCTTGATGATTATGAGGAGGTTCACATGATCGACCTCCGGTTCTTTGCGCACCCGCTGTCGGAGTACATCGGGGAGAACGGAATCACCGAGGTTCTTGTCCTTTACAATATCCCGAATTTTACCGAGGACCGGAACATCCGAATCAAATAATCGTTATTGCATTGCAACTATGTTTCTGCTATAATGACTTCGGTCATATAGCATGCGGCGTTTCGCCGTACAGAATATACATTGAAAGGATGATTTAAGATGGCATTAGTTACTACCAAAGAAATGTTTGCCAAAGCATATGACGGCGGTTACGCAATCGGTGCTTTCAACGTAAACAACATGGAAATCGTTCAGGGTATCACGGAAGCCGCAGGCGAGCTGAACAGCCCGGTTATTCTTCAGGTTTCCAAGGG
>CAMZEW010000072.1:0-8820 GCA_947305875.1 uncultured Lachnoclostridium sp. | reverse complement strand
TTTTGTGATAAGAGCTATTGTTTTTCGGCGATACTGTTGCAAATGTAAATATTTTGGTTGTCGTCATCGGTCTTGTGCTGATCTTTAAGAATGAGATTACGTCGATTATCAACAGCGCGTTCGATTCCATCAAATCCGACTCGGGCGCGATACTCCGATGAGGCGGCGGCAGGCCGCGGGATCGGTTACTGTGTTTTTCTCCTTCATTCTGTTCCTTCTGATATCGTTGGTACTGGTCAGCGTGGAGTCCGCCAGGCAGCAGGCGGCGGTCTCCATGCTGCAGACCGACCTCTCATTGGCGCTGTCATCCCTTCAGGGACAGTATTATGCCCCTTTATTTGATGAATTTGATTTATATGCGCTCTATCAGGAAGACGCAGAAAGGTCCTTATATGATTATCTCAAGGGAAGCGCGGACCCGCTTTCGGATCTCCCGGAAGGCTACAGCGGAAGCACATCTTCGGGGTATTCCTTCGCCTGTGAGAATCTTTCGGTAACGGTTGAACAGAAGTACGCCCTGACGGATGCAGGAGGGGAGTTCTTAAGACGGCAGATGATTACCGCCGGGGCGGTAAGCGGCGCGGACGCCCTGATTGAAGAACTTCTTTCGGTAATAGGATTTCTGAAAGACCAGGAGCCCGGCCTCAGGCTTTTAAAAGAGCAGGCAAAAACGCAGGAGAAGCTTTCGGCGATGGATACGCTGCTTCTCGAGCTGATTCCCTATCTGGACGGCGTACCGACCAATGCAAGCGGTATCCTTTGCGATGAAGAAGGGAAAATCATTCCGCACCGCTATCATGCGAAAAATCTGACGACAACGGAACCTTCCAGAGAGGCCGTCGGGATTGATTCCTTCGCGGTTTATCTGTATCTTCAGCCGTACTATGTGAATATCGCCGAGCTGCTTCAAAAGGAACGGGAGGAACGGGCGGAATACGAAGAGACCCTCCCGGAGGACGGAGGTTCGGAATGGCAGGCGCGAAAGGCCGGCCTAATCATACATCATATTCAGGAGACGCTTCCGAAGACGCGGAAGGCACTCGGGATACTTTCCGACCTGAAAATGCTTCAGACGGAGGTCGGGCCGTTACTCGCCGAATATGAAGAAAAACTTTCCCAATACGAAGGACTTCTCAGTAAAGAATGGGAAGAGGCGCTTTCGGAAAGCGTTGCCGCCATGAAGAAGTATATCGGTGATACCGGCGAGTATTACGATTATGAAGCCATGTACGAAAGGCTTTCGGAGAATAACCGCATTCTTGAGGAGGTTCTGTCGGTTCTTACGGAGTATCGGGACGGCACGGCGGAGGACTGGGAAGAATGCCTTAGTAAAGCAGAGGAGGCGCTTCAGGGGTACTCTCTTGACGGGCTGTCAATCCGTTATGTCGGGATGCATCGCGGAACAGCCGTTGAAGACGGTTTTCTTAAGGCGGTGAAGAATTTTCTCGTGGAAGGTCTTACGTCCGGAATTATTGATTCTTCAGTTCTGTCTTCCAAGACACTTCCGTCGACGAACCAGCCGTCTCTTCTTATGAGGACAAGCGTTTATGATGCTTTTGATTTGGATCTTCCCGACGACGCATCCGAGATCAACGGCAGCACGCTGTGGCGGATTATCCGTAACTGGGATATTGATAAACTCACCGAACTGCTGGAAGGGGCGTTGGAATCGCTTCTTGAAAAGGTGCTTCTGGTCTCGTATGACCGGACACATTTTTCGGATTATTCGCATCCGGACGGAAACGGCGTGCTCGAATATCAGATCGAATATCTGCTGTTCGGAAAGCAAAACGATGCGGACAATCTCCGGAGGGCAGCGCTTTCCGTTCTCGGAATCCGGTTTGTAATGAATCTCGTTCATACGCTTACTGACCCGGGCAAAAAAGGGACGGCGCTCGCGACGGCAACGGAGATCTTCGGGGCATGCTTCCCGTTTCTGATTACCGCCTGCCAATACATCATATTGATTGCGTGGGCGGTCCAGAACGCCAAGCTGGAGACCGTGGAAATCCTGAAGGGCAAAAAGGTGCCGTTTGTTGTAACGAAGGATTCTTTCCAGATTCCTTACGGAGAAATTCTCACCATGAATAAGGAAAAACGTTTTCAGCGCGCGGATGCCTATAAAGATGACGCAGTCAAAGCAGCTCCGAAGTATGATATCTATCTTATGGCATTTTTGATGCTTCATAAAGAAGACGTTATTCTGTACCGGTCCATGGATTTGATTCAGGAAACCATGCAAAGAAGGTACGATGGGAAATTCCTTCTTTCCGCCTGCCTGTGCGGCGTTGCGGTATCCGTATCCGCTTCGATTCCCGGCAGATACACAGCTGTTCCGGTTTCGGAGAACGGCCTTAACGGCCGGCTGATTAATATCTCCGGAGCCTGCCTATACTAATGTTCTCCCCAATAAGCACCCCTGCCGGACGGTTCCGGCAGGTAACAGGCCGGAACCGAAGGAGGGAGTGTTCATCCGCTCCGGCAACCGCTTCCGTTTTGTGTTTTTCTTCTCACTCTCTCCGGGGCAAGACGGGAACGGTTACCGGAGGTGATGACTATGCGTTCGAAAGGATCATTGACCGTAGAGGCCGCATTTGTCGTCCCTCTGTCCTTTTTTGCGGTTATTCTGTTTTTCAATCTTTTCCTGTTTCTGCAGATTCAGATGCGGGTGCAGAAGGAAATCGCTTCAATCGGAAACGAATTGATGCCGATCGGAACGATTCTCGGGACGATTCAGCCGGAAGACGGCGAAACGGCATCCGTACTGGAATCCGCCGGGGTAAGCGGGATGTTCCGCCGGCTCGGAACCGAGAGCTATCTGTCCTGCCGCATGGCAGAGAAGGTGGGCGGTGAGAGCTGGCTTAAGCATATCCGAAACGGTGAAAAGGGATTTTCCTTTGAGGGTTCGGAAATCTATGACGGCGATATGGATATTCGGATTTTGGTGAGTTATTCATTCGTTTTAAGCGATGCGTTCTTCGGTGTCGGAAGTATTCCGGTGAAGCAGCAGGTTGTTGCAAGAGGATTCTCCGGTGCGGGCAGGCAATTCGCCGAAGCGGAAGGAGAAGAGGAGGAAGAAGAGAAGGCGCATGTTTATGTAACGGAGAACGGAACCGTGTTCCATCGCCTCCGGGAATGCACCTATCTCAAGCCGGATATCCGTCAGGTGAGCCCGGAACGGCTTCCGGACGAGAGGAATTCCTCCGGCGCCAAATACTATGCCTGCGAGTATTGCGGAAACAAGGGCAACGGCTCGGTATACTATATTACTCCGTACGGGACCCGTTATCACACGACGGTTTCCTGTCAGGAACTGCTTCGGAAGGTTTCCGAGCTGACGGAGGAAGAGGCGGTAAGCCGGGGATACCGGCCTTGTAGCAAATGCGGAGGGAAAACCGAATGAAGCTGGGGATAATGTATTGGTATATTGTCGGAGCGACGGCGGTCGGAAGCATTGCGGACGTAAGAAAGAAAAGCGTTCCGGTCATATTTCTGATTGCCGCCGCAGCCGGTGTGGTTTTTGTTGCGATAATTGAGAGGAATATCCCCCTTGCGGCGCGGATTCTGGGCTCGGCGGTAGGCGTCTTATTTCTTTTGGTCAGTTATGTTTCAAAGGAATCCGTCGGACGCGCGGATGCCGCAATGATCGGAATCAGCGGTGCGGCGCTCGGGTTTTCCGTGCTGAGCGTAATCTTATGCATCAGCTTTTTCCTGCTTTCGCTTGTATCGCTTGCGCTTCTTGTCATAAAGAAATACGGGCGGAAAGACCGGATTCCGTTCTTCCCGTTTCTGACGGCGGGAGAGCTGGTTCTGGCGGCGTTTCTGCTATGCGCATGAAAAACGCCGGGAAAAAGTAAGAGAAAGGGGACGAAATGAAGAAGAGACAACACAGATGGACGGCATCATATACCGTGGAAGCGGCATTTGTTGTTCCGATCTGCACGATGGTCGTGCTTTTGTTAATCGGACAGGTTTTGTTCTACCGGGACGTAGTCGTGGCGGAAAGAGTCGCGATGAGCGCGGCGGAGGAGGGCGTCCGGTATCGTCTGTATGCGGCGATACCCGGAAAGACAGCGTTAAGCTACGAGAGGTTTCGAAAAGAAGGAGTTCTTCAAAGCGGAAGTTCCGAAGTCCGTTCGCAGGACGAGAGAACCATTGCCGGATACACGGAGGAGCTGCTTCAGGGAAAACTGTGGTTCGCCTGTCAGGGAAAGGTCACGGTCGATATTCAGGGGAACTATGTGAATGTGAGCTTCGCAGTGGATGCGCCGTATTCCGTAACGGATTTGTTCGGATACGGGAAGCGTTCCGTTTTTCACCGGATGGTTTCCGTCACTGCGGAAGGGCAGGACATTGCCGAAGACAATCGGGTGATTCTGACGGCATGGGAAACGGCATCGAGAATCCGCGGGCTGTCGGAAATACTCGGAAAACTGCAGACGCTTCTCGGAAAGGTATTAGGCTGAGCGGGAAGCGGAAAGGAGAAACTATGCACCCGGAAATCAAAGAAATCGTTTCGATGGAGGAAAAATACCTTCTTCTGACGCAGATCCCGGACGAAGAAACCTTCGAAGAGGAAATGCTATTGTATAACGCAATCCCCGGGCTCCTTCCGATGGAAACCGGAAAGCTGTCCGGCGAAAAATACCACCGCTACAGGGTCTCTCATATGGTAAGCCTCAGCAAAAGCCTTCCGGGCAAAAGACTGTCCGGAGTACAGTTTGAACAACTGTTTGCAAGTGTTTTCGGAAAAATCCGTCGCGCCAAGGAGTATATGCTCCGAGAAGACGGATTTTTGATTCTGCCGGAGACACTTTATGCGGATGAGGCGACCGGTGAAATCGGGCTGTGCTACTGTCCGGAATATCATTGTCCGCTGGTGGAGCAGATGAAAAATCTCTCCGACTGGCTGCTCACCTACCTGGACCCCGCAGACGAGAAAGCGGTCTACAACGGTTACGCCTTCCATGTGCTGTGCCACGGGGATAACTGTTCGTTTCAGTCGATTGCGCAGGTGCTTAATGACCGGCCGGCCCTTCCGGAAGTCAGCACATTCCGGGAAGAAGAGCCCGATATTCCGTACCGGGAGAAGAAACCGAAGAAACACGCAGGCATTCTGCTCGGCGGCAGTATGCTTTTTCTTGCGTGGATTGGTGCCCTTCTTTTCTTTGTAATGCGTTGAAACGCCGCGGAAAATGTGATACAATAATCTTCCGTGAAGATTGCGGGCGACGCGTAAGAATGAGGAGAGCAGAACATGGAAGGATTGACAGGAAAGGATACGATGGAGGGAAGACTGCAGCGCTATCTTCCCGGCCGCGGATTTTATCCGGTCAATCTTCACGTGGACGGAATGAGCCTCTATTACCGCCCGGATGGGACGACGGCCGTTCTGGTATGGATTATCGGGGAAGAGGCGCTGACTGCATTGGAAGAGAACCGGTACCGGGCGCAGTACGAAACAATCCGGGGACTGTTCTCTTCGAAAGGTTTTCAGACCATCCATACGATGACGCTGTTTCTTTCTTCGGATATTTTAAAGGCGCGGACTGTCGGCGAGGGAACGCCGTTTTGGATTGTCGATGAAACATACGGGCGGCTTGTGATTTATGAGAATCAGCCGGAAGAGTTCATGGGACTTCGCAGCATGATTGAGCAGAACCTGCATTTCGGCGCAGATGTTCGGAACGAAAACGGCATGCAGAGGACCGGAGCGGCAGCACCGGCACGGGAGATTCGCACGGAGGGACAGCGGACTTCGGCGTATTCGGGCATCCGAAGCACGGCCGGTCAGGGGAGTTCCCTTACATGCATCGTTACCGTTATACTGGTTGCAGCTAATCTGATCGTTTTCTTTTTTGAACAGAAGCATATGGACGTGATGGTTCAGGTAGGCGCGAACAGCTGGGTGCGCGTCAAGGAGGACCGTGAATACTATCGTCTGTTCACGTGCATGTTCCTTCACGGCGGAATGGACCATATCTTCGGAAACATGATGACGCTTTTCTTCGTCGGAAGCGTATTGGAAGAAAGAATGGGGCATATCCGTTATCTGATTACTTATATTCTGAGCGGCCTGCTGGCATCGGTTGCCTCTTGCTGTTACCATATGTGGAGCAATGAGGCGGCATCAAGCATCGGTGCTTCCGGCGCGATATACGGCATTCTCGGTGCTCTTACGTTTCTTCTGTTGGTTAACCGCGACCGGAGAGACTCTTCGACGCTGACGCGGCTCGTTGTATTCGGCGCGTATATGATTATCCGCGTGATTGCGTCCTTAGACAGCAATATCGATAATGCCGCGCACGTCGGCGGATTTATCGCCGGAACGCTGCTGGCGCTTATCCTGTGGCTGACCTCCGGAGGAAAGCTTCGGAACCGAATCTGACAGAACCCGGAGGAAACGGTATGTTTCGTATGTGGTGCAAGATGTGGAAGAGCGGGCATCTTTTAAAAGATATGACCATATGCAACGCGGAAAATGTGAACCGCACCAAGAAGATCTTCGACGGCATCGAAGAGATGTGCAGAGAGTGGGACCTCGCGAAACCCATCTGGCTCGAAGCGAATATACGGGATTTCAAGAAGCATTCCCGGACTCGGTTCAATCAGGACTGCTTTGCGGAACCGATTGCATTTGACTATTTGGAGATTCATATGATAGAAGAAGACTGACGGAGGACTATATGGTCAGACGGATTGATTTGATGGCAATAAAATACTACGAGAAGGAACCGCTTACGGGAAGCCTTCAGGGCATGCGTTACCGCATCCGTCTTACGAAGAACGAGGAGACGGAAGAGAAATCGCTCGAGGTTGTTCTGTACCCCGACCGGTGGTGCTTTGAGAAGACGGAGGATTCGCTGAAGCAGGTGTATCATTTTCCGTATACGGAAGAAGGGCTTACGGAGATTGCCGGGTTTCTGAATGCGCAGGCCGAGGAGCAGAAAGACCTTTGGAATGCGTAGGGAAGCAGCAGGGAGAGAGCATGAATAAGAGAAGAAGAAAAAGCGGACTTGACCCGAGAATTCTGCTGGCGGTTGCCTTAGTATGCGTAATCCTTTCGGTTGTCTGCATCGTTAACATAATCCGCGGCGACAAACCCGGGAAGAGCGGTACGGAAGCAACTCCGACGGCATATGTAAAAAATGATCCGACGAAGGATGTGACGCCTGAAGGAACCCCGACCGACACGCCGACGCCGACCGCGGAGCCGGACCGGTCGTATGATATCACGCTTTGTTTCTGCGGAGATATCAATTTCCAGGACGGCGGCATACCGATGACGAAGCTCGAGCAGGAGGGCGGAGACCTTACGAAGTGTATCTCGCCGGAGCTTCTGAAGCGGATGAACGACGCCGATATTACGGTAATCAATAACGAGTTTACTTATACGACGCGCGGCACGGCGCTTCCGGGCAAGGCGTGGACGTTCCGGGCGAACCCTTCGCGCGTTGAGCTGCTTCACGAGATGGGTGTGGATATCGCAATCCTGGCGAACAACCATGCTTATGATTACGGCGAAGTGTCCCTGACCGATACGATGGATACGCTTAAGAATGCCGGAATCGCCTATGTCGGAGCAGGTTACAACCTGGATGAAGCGAAGAGTCCGGTATACCGGACGGTTCAGGGGAAGACGATAGCATTTGTCGCGGCGAGCCGGGCGGAGAAGAACATCATGACGCCCATGGCGACCGACGAGAAGCCGGGAATACTTCGGTGCTACCGGATCGGAGACGACCCGAAGATTACGAGCGACGAGGAGGCGGTTTTCGTTCAGGCAATCCGCGAGGCGAAGCAGCATGCGGACTTCGTTATCGCGATTGTGCACTGGGGCGCGGATTATCAGGAGAAGATTGAGCAGGTGCAGATTGACACCGCGAAGATTTATCTCGACGCCGGCGCCGACGCAATTATCGGCGGCCACTCGCATAAGCCGGACCCGATTGATTTCTACAACGGGAAGCCGATCGTGTACGGATACAGTAACTTCTGGTTTAATGAGAAGGACCTCGGTTCGATGCTTCTTGAACTTCGGATTCACGGGGATGACGCGACCGGCGAGCAGCATGTGGACCTCTATTACATCCCCGCAAGACAGAAAAATGTCACAACGACGATTCTGTACGGTGCGGACCGCGACAGGGAAGTCGAGAACATGCTGAAGATTTCCGGCTATAAGATCCAAATTGCCGATGATGGCCTTGTGACCCCTTCGGGGTCTTGATGATAAAGGCATAAAATTACAGGAGAAAGGAAAGAAGGAATGAAGAAATTACTGGCAATTCTGCTTGTCCTTGTGCTGGCATTCAGTTTGACTGCCTGCGACGACGATGATGACGATAAGGGCGGCAGCAAGAGATCAACGAAGACAGAGCAGACAAAGAAGATAACCAACGAAGAATGGGACGAAAAGGCGGAGAACACGTACCGGGGGTCGGACGAAGACTACGCCGAGGAAGTCCGCCATTGTGCGGAGATTGCAACTGCGGAAATTGAAGTTTATGATGAAATCGTTGCGATTATAAGAGATAAAGAAGAAGGGGCTGAGATTATCCGCTTTTCCGAGAACGGAATCGAGATGCTTTATGACACGCCTTATCTGAAACGGGTTATGGATGATGTGTACGGAGCGGATTATAAATGCAAGTTCAAATCGAAGAAGTATGCAGGTAAGGAATATATAGTGACTTTTAAGCTTCTGCCGGGCGACTACCAAGGAGCGGCACTTACGGTAACCGGAAGCTGGAGATAAAAAGAGACGCTTGCGCGCCTACTCCCATTGGCTCATGTAGAGCCGGTAGTAGGCGCCTTTTT
>CAMZEW010000071.1:0-9067 GCA_947305875.1 uncultured Lachnoclostridium sp. | reverse complement strand
CCATCCGCGCCGGCTACGTCAGCTATGTCATCAACACGCGTGCCATCATCTCCGGCGTGCACTACGGGGACGGCGTCGCAATCCGCCGCGTGGCGGCCCAGAACAACGTGCCGCTTCTGACTTCTCTTGACACCGTGCGCCTTGTGCTGCAGGTACTTGAGGAGGGTACGATGCGGGTGTCCACAATTGACGCGGAATAAAAAAATTGGAAAAAAATATAAATTGCCTATTGACATAGTAGGTTGATGGTGTTATCATAACGCCAACTTGAAGAAAGGAGCACAACGAAATGAAAACCTTTGCAGCTTACAATTACAGTGCAATGTGTTGTTGTCGAATGCAGGAAGTTTCCCGGACATTTCATACGGCCGGGGCGTTCGACTCTGTTTCCGTGCGCCTCAATTCCAATCGATGTCGATGCAGGTAATGCGAACTGATTGAAACCGTATGTCCGGGAGCTTCTTTGGAGGCTCCCTTTTTTGTTGCCATAATTCAACAAAACAGAAAAAAACCACACGAAATTGAGGAAAATGACATGGGTTACGCATTAAATTCCCTCCTGATTCACGGAGGAATCGACGGAGACAAAGTTACCGGGGCGGTCAACGTTCCGATTTATCAGACATCCACATACAAGCAGAGCGAGCTTGGGGTGAACACCGGCTGGGAGTACACAAGAACCGGCAACCCGACAAGAGCGGCGCTCGAGAAACTGATAGCAGATCTGGAAGGCGGAGAATTCGGTTTGGCATTTGCCTCCGGTCTCGCAGCCATCCACACGGTGCTTTCGCTGTTCAAGGCGGGAGACCGGATTATCATTTCCGACAACATCTACGGCGGAACGTTCCGAATCCTTGACAAGGTTTTCAAACCGCTCGGTCTTCAATACGAAATCACGGACACAACCGATACGGCGAAGATTGAAGCAGCCATCGATCCGAATACGAAAGCCATCTATATTGAGACACCGGCCAATCCGCTTCTGAGCGTAACGGATATCGCCGAAACCGCGAAGATCGCGAAGAAGGCCGGCGTCCTCCTCATCGTTGACAACACGTTCTTAACCCCCTACCTGCAAAGGCCTCTGACACTCGGAGCGGACATTGTAATCCACAGCGGTACCAAGTACCTCGGCGGACACAGCGATACGATTTCCGGTCTCGTGGCGCTTCGGGACGCAAAGATTGCAGAGCAGCTTTATTTCCTGCAGAACGCAATCGGCGGAGTGCTTTCTCCGTTTGACAGCTTCCTGATGATCCGAGGCATCAAGACGCTCGGTGTCCGGATGGACCGCCATACGGCAAATGCGACACGCATCGCGGGGTGGCTTGCGGATAGCGGGTACGTGAAGAAGGTTTACTTCCCGGGACTTGCTTCGGATTCCGGCTATGCCGTACAGAAGAAGCAGGCGGACGGGCCCGGCGCGATGATTTCATTTGTCTTAAAAGATGAATATGACTATCGCGCGTTTTTCAAAAACCTTCGCCTGATAACACTTGCGGAAAGCCTCGGCGGCGTCGAGTCGCTCGTGTGCCACCCGGCAAGCATGACACACGCTTCCATCCCGGCAGACATTCGTCAGAAGACCGGAATTGTGGATGAATTAATCCGGTTCTCGGTAGGCATTGAAGATGTGAATGACCTTATCGCGGACCTTCGGCAGGCCATCACGGCCTCGAAAAGGGGGTGATCGGAATGGATGTATATATGGACATCCGCAGTATGATCGGAAATACGCCGATACTGCGGCTTCGGAACTTCGAAACGAAACCGGACGTAAGGATTTATGCGAAGCTTGAACTGATGAATCCGGCAGGAAGCGTCAAGGACCGTGTCGGAAAGTACATGATTGACGACGCGAAGAAACGCGGAATCCTTCGGGAAGGCAGCACAATCGTGGATGCCACCGCAGGAAACACCGGAATCGGGATTGCCGTTGCGGCACTGAATCAGGGCTACCGGGTCATCTTCACGGTACCTGAGAAATTCTCGCAGGAGAAACAGCAGGTGTTACGGGCGCTCGGCGCGGAAATCGTGAACACGCCGCGTGCGGACGGAATGCTCGGAGCGGAACGCGAAGCGGAGAGAATCATCGCCGGAATTCCCGGTGCGGTTTCCTTAAAGCAGTTCGATAATCCGGCCAACCCGCTTGCGCACTATGAGACAACCGGTCCGGAAATCTACCGTCAGCTTGACGGCGAGGTCGATTACTTCGTGGCCGGTGCCGGAAGCGGCGGGACGTTCAGCGGAATCGTAAAGTACCTGAAGGAACAGAAACCGTCCGTACAGGGCGTGCTTGCGGATCCGGTCGGTTCGATTATCGGCGGCGGAGAGCATGCGGACTATGACATCGAAGGAATCGGAAACGATTTCATCGCAAAAACGATGGATATGTCGCTGGTTGACTCGGTGATTAAGGTGACGGACGGTGAGGCATTTGCCGCAGTAAAGGAACTTGCAAAGAAGGAAGGCATTCTTGCCGGTTCTTCTTCCGGGGCGGCGCTTACGGCAGCGTTGAAGCTCGCCGGACTCATCGAGCACGGAAACATCGTAACCGTCTTCCCGGACCGCGGTGACCGTTACCTGAGCAAAGGATTATATGACTAAGAGGAAAGAAAGACATGAGTAACCCGGATACCGTTTACGAATTGCAAAATGTATCCAAAACCTACCGGAATGAGGGCAAAGATTTTACGGCACTCCGCGATGTGAGTTTCTCCATCCGCGAGGGCGAAATCTTCGGAATCATCGGAATGAGCGGCGCCGGAAAATCCACACTGGTCCGGACGCTGAACCGGCTTACGGAGGTATCCTCCGGAAGCGTGCAGTACTTCGGAAAGGACCTGGCGGAGTTGAAACCCCGAGACCTTCGAAAAATCCGCCGCTCCATTGCGATGATTTTCCAGGGATTCAACCTCCTTCAGCAGAGGACCGTAATCAAAAACGTGGAGCAGCCGCTCCGTATCGCCGGAGTCCCGCGGAAGGAACGGAAAGAGACGGCCCGCAGGATGCTCGAAGTCGTCGGACTTTCGGAAAAGGAAAAGGAATATCCCGCAAGGCTGTCCGGCGGACAGCGGCAGCGCGTCGCAATCGCAAGAGCGCTTGCGGCAAATCCGAAGGTTCTCCTTTGTGACGAAGCGACAAGCGCGCTCGATCCGAAGATTACCGGAGAAATCCTGGAGCTTCTTCAGAAGATTAACCGGGAACAGAAGCTGACCATCGTCATCATCACACATGAGATGTCGGTTGTGGAACGCATCTGCGACCGTGTGGCAATCATCGATGACGGCAATCTCGCGGAGGTCGGAGAAGTGAAGGAAGTGTTCCGGAACCCGCAGTCGAAAGCGGCGAAGAAACTTGTCTTTCCGAGCAATCCGTTCGATCCTTCAAGAGAGAACAGCAGGCTGATCCGCATCGTGTTCGACGGGCTGCCCGCAAAGGAACCGTTCATTGCCGACCTCGTCGCATCGACGGGACGGAAGGTGAACATCCTGAGTGCCAATACGAAGAGCGTAGGCGGTGTCGGGTACGGACAGATGGTACTCGAGCTTCCGGACAATGAAATAGACCGGACCGTTATCATTGAGTACTTTAAGGGCAAGGGATTAGCAATATCGGAGGTGGAAGAGAGATGAGTGATTACATCGTTGAAGCCATTAAAAACGGCGTTTTCGAAACTCTTAAGATGACCGTATACGCTTCCTTTTACGCCTATCTGGTCGGACTTCCTCTCGGCATCCTTCTGTATGCTACGGCGAAAGACAGGCTGCTTGAGAACCGGCCCCTGAACCTTATCATCGGATTTGTCGTAAACATACTCCGGTCGCTTCCGTTTCTGATTCTTCTGGTTCTGTTAATCCCGTTCACAAGATGGGTGACCGGATCGTCAATCGGAACGACCGCGGCGATAGTGCCGCTTACGGTCGGAGCCATACCGATTGTTGCCCGGATGGTGGAAGCCTCGCTCTGTGAGGTGCAGCCGGGAATCATCGAGGCGGCAACGTCCATGGGTGCTTCGCCCTTCCATATCATTTTTCATTTTATCCTGCCGGAAGCGACGCCTTCCCTGCTTCAGGGAGCGGCAATCAATGTGGCTACCGTCCTCGGCTACTCGGCAATGGCAGGCGTTATCGGCGGCGGCGGACTCGGCGCGATTGCGCTGCAATACGGCTACTACCGCTACCAGAAAGACGTTCTTTGGACAACCGTAATCCTCCTGGTAATCATGGTTATGGTAATCCAGGGAGCAGGAGGACTGCTATCGAAAATCAGACGAAAGTCCTGATAAATAACAAAACTTACATTTAAAGGAGATTTAAAATCATGAAAAAGAAAGCTTTAATCGCAGTACTGACACTCATCTTCCTTCTGGCACTGACCGGATGCGGCAAGAAAGCATCCGGCGAAAAGGACAGCAAGACCATTAAGGTCGGCGCAAACATTGTTCCCCACGCGGAAATCCTGGAATTCGCCAAGCCCATCCTCAAGGAAAAGGGCATCACGCTTGAAATCGTTCGGCTCGAAGACTCCATCACCCCGAATATCGGCGTAATCGAAGGCTCTCTTGACGCAAACTATTTCCAGCATGTTCCTTATCTGGATCAGTTCAACAAAGAGAACGGAAGCAGCCTCGTTTCCATCGGCGCAATTCACTATGAGCCGTTTGGAGTCTACGCTGGTAGAACAAAGGATTTAAAGGACCTTCCGGATGGCGCAATCGTGGCGGTTCCGAACAACGTGACGAATGAGGCAAGAGCTCTTCTTCTGCTGGCGCAGGAAGGCATCATCACCCTGAAGGAAGGCGCGGGCATCACCGCAACCATCGGCGATATCGTTTCGAACCCGAAGAACATTCAGTTCAAGGAGCTTGCTCCGGAGCAGCTTGTTGCAGCACTTCCCGACGTGGATGTCGCCGTTATCAACGGTAACTACGCAATTGAAGGCGGACTTCATGTAAGCCAGGCACTTGCCGTAGAGGCCAATGACGGTCTCGCCGCACAGACCTACGGCAACATCATTGCAACCTCGCAGGCGAATAAAGACAACGAGGCGCTCAAGGTTCTGGTTGAAGTTCTTCAGAGCGAGGAAGTGAAGCAGTATATCGAAGGCAAATACGACGGCGCGGTTGTACCGCTTAAGTAGAGGAAACGAAAATGATCGGATTTACCTATTACAATCCAGCGAAAATCGTGTTCGGAGAGGGAAGCGAGCGGAAACTCGCCGAACTCCTCCGGGAGCACGGGGTAACGTCTCTGTTACTTGTCTACAGCGGCGATTTCATTAAAAAACTCGGTATCTATGATGCGATTACGGATGCGGTGAAAGAGCTCGGTATCGCATTTTCCGAAAACGGTGAGGTCGTTCCGAATCCGGGAATCGATCTCGTAAGGAAGCTCGTTTCGGAAGGGAAGAGAAGTCAGGTCGATTTCGTCCTTGCCGTCGGCGGCGGAAGCGCAATCGATACGGCTAAGGCGGTCGCGCTCGGGATTCCCTATGACGGAGACGTCTGGGACTTCTTTGAAAAGGGCATTTCGCCGGAGCGGGTTCTTCCGATTGGTGTCATTGCAACAACCGCATCAAGCGGTTCGGAAACATCCAACGCCGCGATTCTTTCGAGCGGCGAATGGAAACTCGGATTCGAGGATGACCGGATCATTCCCCGGTTTGCAATCATGAATCCGCGGTACACGGCCAACCTGCCGGCGTACCAGACAGCCGTCGGGATTGCCGATGTTCTGGCTCATTTGCTGGAACGGTATTTCTCCGACGAGCTGCATTCCGACGTGACCGACATGCTGATTGAGGGTGCCGTAAGAGCACTCCTTGTCAATGCGGACCGGCTTTTAAAGGACCCGACCGACATCAACGCAAGAGGCGAGCTGCAGTGGCTTGCAAGCGTGGCGCACAACAATTACCTGGATGCCGGACGGCGGGCCGACTGGGGCTCGCACCGGATCGAGCATGAGTTATCGGCGCAGTACAACATCACCCACGGCGAAGGCATGGCAGTTGTTTTCACCGCGTGGACGAAATACATGGCGGAACGGAAACCGTGGAGACCTGCGCTTCTTGCGACCCGCGTGTTCGGGGCGGACAGCTTCCTCTATAATGAAAAAGAGCGGGCATACCTCCTCGCCGAAGAGCTCGAACGGTTCTTTAAGAAGCTGTCGCTTAAGACGACGCTTACGGAACTCGGAATCGGCGATAAGGACTTTGCGGTAATGGCAAAGCGCGCGACCAGAAACGGCACGGTCGGACACTACCTGCCGCTAACGGCGGAAGCCATTCAGGATATCCTGAAGCTGGCAATCTGATGGCATATAGTTCAATCGCTTATCCGAAACAATAAGACAGAAAAGAATACAGGCAAACGGGGCAGCTGTCGCATTTGCCGAAAGAAAAGGAGAACAGAAACATGGCAAGAATTCATTTGACGGAACAGAACGAAGTAACCGGCGCCGAGAAGGAGCGCTATGACGAATTGGCGGGAAGAAACGCCGTAACGAATATGAAGAAGGGGCTTTTGAATGACGCGGCAACGTACGATGCCTACATGGGGTGGTACACCTCCTGGAACCGCCTTGTCGAGGTCATCGGCGAGAAGGACGCAATCCTTTATGCGCACGCGATTTCCACGACCAACTCCTGCCAGCTGTGCTCGCTGTTCTTCATCAGCGACGTAAAGGGCCTCGGTCTTGACCCGCACAATCTCGTGTACGATGACCGTGAGCAGGTGCTGGTTTCGCTTGCGCAGGCAATCGTAAAGGACCCGACGGATGTTTCCGACGAACTGTTCGAGAAACTGAGAAACTATTTCTCCGATAAGGAGATTGTCGTAATCGTCGGATTTGCGGGACAGATGATAGCAACCAACAATTTCAATTCGGTTCTGAAAATCGATGTCGACCAGAGACTCCTCCCGATTCTTCACGAGTTTAAGCCGGCAACCTGGAGACAGGGCATTCAGAAGTAGGAGCCGGACATCTTCCGGGCATATGACACAAGGTTTTTTTCATAATAAAGAGATAGAAAAAAGCGGCGGACCCGGGATTCGGATCCGCCGTTTCATTTCTTCGGAAAATGCAACTCATTCCTTCGGAATCAGGTCGGAAAGACGCTTTCCGTAGAAGAAATCATGCTGCAGCTTATCGTACTCCTTCCAGAGAGGAAGTGTTTCGCAGGAGCCCCTTCTGGGACAGTTGAAATTGTCTTTCGCAAGACAGATGACCGGAGAGAGCGTGCCCTCCATCAACTCGAGTACTTCGCCGATGTTGTAGTCCTCCGGTCTGCGGCTTAACACATAGCCGCCGCCTTTGCCGCTGGCACCGGTCAGAAAACCGGCGGTAACAAGATCCTTCACGATAATCTCGAGATACTGTTTGGAGATTCCCTGCCGCTCGGCAATGTCCTTAAGCGGAATGAAACGCTCGCCGCCCTGTTCGGCCAGGTCAAGAAGAACACGAATCGCATAACGTCCTTTGGTGGAAATCATAGTCTGTCACCTCCCCGTGGAATATCGGTTTTCACCTATTATACCACAGGGTAAGTAGGTAAGACAAGAGGAAAATGAAATAAAAACCTATTGACACGATAGGTAAATAGGTATATAATCTGCCCAAGACGAAAAGGCGAGCGGAAGAGTGCTCCCGGGAAGACATTCGACGAAGGAGATTATCCCTATGATATATGCGGACAATGCCGCGACGACACGCATGAGTGACGCCGCGATTCAGACGATGATAACGCTTACGAAGGAGTGTTACGGAAACGCATCAAGTCTTTACAGCATCGGGCAGAAAGCGAGGGAAGTACTCGAGCAGGCGCGTGCGGATGTGGCAGCAGTCATAAACGCCGAGCCGAGAGAGATCACATTTACCTCAGGCGGAAGCGAGGCGGACAATCAGGCTATCCGGTCGGCAGCCGAACTCGGAAAGCTGAAAGGTAAGAAACACATCATCTCGAGTGCTTTCGAGCATCACGCGGTGTTACACACGCTTGCAAAGCTTGAAAAGGAAGGCTTCGAGGTGACGCTGCTTCCGGTACACGAGGACGGTCTGGTACGTCCCGAAGAACTTGCGGCGGCAATCCGCGAGGATACCTGTCTCGTGACGATTATGTACGCGAACAACGAGATCGGAACGATTCAGCCGATTCGTGAAATCGGCGCCATCTGCAGGGAGCGCGGCGTGTTGTTCCATACCGACGCGGTGCAGGCAATCGGGCACATCTCCGTCGACGTACAGCGTGACAACATCGACATGCTTTCCGCATCGGCGCACAAGTTCCACGGACCGAAAGGTACAGGCTTTCTTTACGCGAAGAAGGGCATCCGTCTTACAAATCTGATTGAAGGCGGTGCGCAGGAGCGCGGCAAGCGGGCCGGCACCGAGAACATTCCGGGAATCGCGGCAACCGCGACGGCGCTTAAGGAGGCTGCCGAAACGCTTGAACAGCGTGCAGCATATACGGCAGCGAAACGGGACCGTCTGATTGAAGGGCTTTCAAAAATACCGCATTCGGCACTCAACGGCGATGCCATGAAGCGCCTTCCGTCCAACGTGAATTTCTGTTTCGAGGGCATTGAGGGCGAATCGCTTCTTCTGCTTCTTGATGACCGCGGGATTATGGCTTCCTCGGGAAGCGCCTGTACGTCCGGGTCGCTTGACCCGAGCCACGTACTCCTCGCAATCGGCCGCGTACACGATGTGGCGCATGGTTCGCTCCGCTTAAGCATCGGCGATGACATCACCGATGAAGAGGTGGACTACCTCGTAAAGAACGTCGGCGAAGTCGTAACTTACCTGCGCGGATTTTCTCCGATCTGGAGAGATCTCACGGCAGGAAAGAAGCCGTTCATACTGTAGGGACGGGGTAGCATTTTCCGAAAGAAAAAACCGGGTAAATACATAGTTGACATATGCATAGGAGGATGATAATATGGCACTTTATAGTGAGAAAGTAATGGATCATTTCAGGAATCCAAGAAACGTCGGAGTCATTGAGGATGCGGACGGTGTCGGCGAGGTCGGCAACGCCAAATGCGGGGACATCATGAAGATGTACCTGA
>CAMZEW010000070.1:0-9091 GCA_947305875.1 uncultured Lachnoclostridium sp. | reverse complement strand
ATGCAGGTTAACCGAGTTTGGTGCCGCACTTGTTGCAGAACATCATATCATCGGAAACCGTGTTGCCGCAGTTCGGGCAAACCTTGCCGCCTGCCGGTGCCGCCGGAGCGGGTGCCGCTTCGGGAAGCTTGGTGCCGCACTTGTTGCAGAACATCATGTCGGCGCTTACCGAATTGCCGCAGCTCGGGCATACCTTGCCGGCTACCGCCTGGTTTCTTCCGAAGAGTCCGCCGAGCTTCGCTGCGGTCTCGGCTGCTCTTGCAGCGCGGATCGTGGCGGCCTCAGCCTGCTTACGCTCTCTCTCGGCCTGCTTCGCCGCTTCCTCATCGGCGATCAGCTGCTGGATCCGTGCAAGCTCCGCATTTCCTGCCTCGATAGCCGCGCGGGATGCCTTAACCTGCTCGTAGATGCCCATGATTTCCTCGTCAAATTCCATGCCTTCATCCAGTTTGCGAAGAAGCGTAACGCCGAGAGTATACTGATAACCGGAGATCTTTCCGCCCTCCGCCTTAATCTGTGCGTTCACCTGGTTGATTTCCGCATTATGCGGTCCGAAAAATGCCATAACTGTCCTCCTTCAGCCCGTTAATCCCAATCACGCTCGGGCATATAATAGTATTCTTTGTGCGTTCCGACATACTTGTATGCGGGACGGATAATCTTCCCGTTATTGATGATTTCCTCAAGCCGGTGCGCAGACCAGCCGCTGATACGTGAGATTGCGAAAATCGGCGTAAACAGCTCTTCCGGGATACCAAGCATATCATACACGAAACCGCTGTAGAAGTCAACATTTGCGCAGATCGGTTTGAACAGATGACGGTTCTCCGCAATAACCTCTTTGGCAATCCGCTCCACGTTCTCGTAGAGTTCCATTTCGTCGCTTCTTCCCTTGGCTTCCGCAAGCTTTCTCGCGTAGTCCTTAAGAATTACCTGACGCGGATCGGAAAGCGTGTAAATGGCATGTCCGATGCCGTATACGAGTCCGGCCCGGTCGAACGCCTCTTTGTTAACAAGTTTTACGATGTATTCGCGAATCTGATCCTCGTTCTTCCAATCCTTGACATTGGCCTCAAGATCCTCAATCATCTTGCGGGCTTTGATATTCGCGCCGCCGTGCCGGAAGCCTTTTAAGGAAGCAATCGCTGCTGCCATCGCGGAATACGTATCGGTTCCTGCAGAGGTGACAACGTGCGTCGTAAACGTGGAATTGTTACCGCCGCCGTGCTCCGCATGAAGCACCAGGCAGATGTCAAGAACGCGCGCCTCGAGTTCGGTGAACCGTCCGTCCGCACGGAGCATCGTAAGGATGTTCTCGGCGGTCGAGTATTCCGGATTCGGGTTACGGATAATCAGGCTTTCGTCCTGCTTAAAGTGCAGGTAGGACCAGTAGGCGTAAATCGAAATCAGCGGAAGCTTCGCGATCAGGTTCATCGACTGCTTCAAAACGTTCGAAACCGAGATGTCGTCCGCTTCATCGTCATAGGAATAAAGCGTCAGCACGGCCTTCTGCAGACCGTTCATGATGCTCGGTCCCGCCGCCTTCATGATGACGTCACGGATAAACTTGTTCGAAAGCGTCTGGAACGATGTGATCAGCTCCACGAACGAGCGGAGCTGCGTCTCGCTCGGAAGTTCGCCGAACAAAAGCAGGTACGTTGTCTCCTCGAATGCGTAGCGGCGGTTCTGAAGACCCTTCACCATCTCCTGGACATCATAGCCCTGATAGTAAAGCTTACCTTCTGCAGGAACCTTCTTGCCGGCGACCATCTTGGTACCGGTAACGTCACTGATTTCGGTAAGACCGGTCAGAACGCCCGCGCCGTTACTGTCACGAAGACCTCTCTTAACATCGTACTCCACATATAAATTCTGATCGATGACGCCGGATTTCATGCATTCGTTCAGCAGAAATTCAAAGTCTTTCTCCAGATTCTCATCCAATTCCATCATGTTGGCCATGGGACCGACCCCCTTTTCTTCACCCCGGGCCTTTTCTGCGGCTCTTTCGGGGATTGTATACAATTATGCAATTCCGATAATGTGGATATAATACATCAGAAAACGCCGAAAGGCAAGCACTTTTTGCATTTGCCGGAGAATTAAAAAAGCGGCGTCTGCAACATCGGTTGCCGTACTGCCGCTTTCGTGCTTTTAAAGTTCTCCGTCCGCCCGTTTCAAGGTCAGCCTTACCGGTACAGATTCCTCCACTCGAGGTCTCCGTTATTCATTCCCTTAATCAGCATCTCCGCCGTTGCGATGTTCGTGGCGAGCGGAATGCTGTACTCGTCGCAGAGCGGAATCACGTAATTGAACTGCACGTCGTAGCTTAACGTCTTGTCGGCGTTCCGAAGGAATATCACCATGTCAATCTGGTTCTGTTCGATCATCATCGCAAGCTGCTGCTCGCCGCCTAAGCTTCCCGCCAGGAACTTATGCACATGCAGGTTGGTCGCTTCTTCGATCATCCGCCCGGTCACGCCGGTGGAGTACAGTTCATGCTTCCCCAAAATCCCCTTATAGGCGATGCAGAGGTTCTGCATAAGCGTCTTCCTCGTATCGTCCGCAATCAATCCGATTATCATACCGTTTCCCCTTAACTTTGGCATGTACGCGCACGCCGGTCTCGTCTTTACTAAGCCCCATTTCGACTTCTATAATATACCACAAACCGCGTAAACCGTCAACCGAGTGCTCTTTTTTTGCATTTCGCTCAATCCGTCTGCGCAAAATGTCATAAAAATCGGACTTTTGTCCATTGATTTTTCGCGCCCGCGGCAATAGAATCTACTATAAGCGCATATATGCGCTTACGGAGGCATATCATGGACAACGGAAACATCGTGTTTCTGAATCTGGCAATCATCATCGCTTCGGCGAAATTATTCGGTATGATTGCACGTAAACTGCACGCTCCCCAGGTTGTCGGGGAGATTATTGCCGGTCTGATTATCGGACCGTCCGTCCTTAACATTGTAAGCGGCAGCGATTTTCTTTCCACCATGGCGGAAATCGGTGTCGTTCTTTTGATGTTCGAAGCCGGTCTTGAGACCAATCTCCATGACCTTGCCAAGTCCGGTTTTGTTGCAACGCTGATTGCCTGTTTCGGCGTCGCCGTTCCGATGGCAGGCGGCACGTTTTTGTATATGGCGTATTACGGGGTCGGGTTTCACGATCCGCTCTTTTCGCATGCGATTCTGATCGGCTGCATCATGACCGCGACGAGCGTCGGCATCACCGTCGAGTCCCTGAAGGAGATGGGTTATCTGCAGGGCAAGGTCGGTACGACGATTCTGAGCGCGGCGATTATCGATGACGTCATCGGCATCGTTGTCTTAACATTTGTCCTCGGGTTCAAGGACAAGACGATTTCCCCGGTTACCACAATCTGGCACACGCTTCTCTTCTTCGCGTGGGTATTCCTGTTCGGCTACATCGTATACCGCGTCTTCAAATGGTACGACGCCCGCCACGCGCACACACGCCGCATCCCGATTGCGGGACTCGCACTCTGCCTGCTGATGGCTTACTGCGCCGAGCAGTTTTTCGGAATTGCCGACATCACCGGCGCATTTGCCGCGGGAATCATTCTCTGTAACGTCCGCGATTCGAAATATATTGCCCGGAAGATGGACATCAATTCCTATATGCTGTTCGGTCCGGTTTTCTTCGCAAGTATCGGTATCAAAACCGACATTTCCATTTCCGAAATTGTGCCCGTGCTCGGGTTCTCTGCGCTGTTCGTCATTGTCGGAATGGTTACGAAGATTATCGGTTGCGGCTTAATCTCAAGAATCTGTCACTTCAGCCCTTCCGAATCGCTGAAGATCGGCTGCGGCATGATGACCAGAGGCGAGGTCGCCCTGATTATCGCGCAGAAAGGCCTCGCGGTAGGCATGATCGCGCCGAAGTACTTCACTTCGGTTATCCTTCTGATTCTCTGTTCGTCCGTTATCACGCCCATTACGCTTAAGCGTCTGTATACGAAGTACCCGGAGCAGCCTGTTCCGGAAGAAGCCTAATAAAGGAGGTTCTCATGAAACGGATTCTGCTTTCTGTCCTGATTCTCTTCCCGTTCCTTATGCTTGCGGCCGGCAAGGCCGGTGCGGGGGCACCGAAAGAGATCTACACCGTGGAAGACATGCTCGCGATTGCCGACGATCCGTCCGGTTCCTACATCCTGATGGCGGATATTGACATGAACGGAGTTGCGTGGCCGGCGATCACATTTACCGGCACATTCAACGGAAATCATCACATCATCCTGAACCTGAATAACGCGCAGATTTCGACGGAGACGCGCGTTACCTACGACGGGAACCGGAAGACGTACGACACGCATTTCGCGGCGCTGTTCGCGATTTTGGAGCGCGCTACGGTAATCGATCTAAGACTGATTAACGTGAACCTGATGCATACGTACGAGGGCGACTGTTTCCTCGGAACGATTGCGGGATACGCTTCCGAGAGCACAATCTCCGGCTGCGATATCACCGGAACCCTTCGTCTCGACGTGAACGGCAAGATGTTCGGCGTCGGCGGAATTATCGGCTACGGAAACGGCGTCGTGAAAAACTGCTCGAGTCAAGTGACGCTGATCAATATCGACACAGACAGGGAACACCGCGACGAGCAGTTCCTCGGCGGCGTGTGTGCCGCGGGCTACCCCGATATTGACAGCTGCATGATCAACCTTGCAGGCTTCATCTCCGACCATGGGTACGTGCACAGCGGCGGACTTGTAGGCATGTACATCGTCTATCCGAAGCGCTTTGACCGGTCCGGATATATTAAGAACAACACACTTGACGGATTCATCACATTTTTCGAAGACAACACAAACCGCCGTGCGTACTGTGAGGCGCGCTGCGGAGAGATTATGGACTGGGAGTTCTCGGATTCGAATAACAAGTATTCTTTTAAACGGGACGAGCGATATAACTACTCGGTCAACCTGCTTCCGCATGAATGCGCATCACCCGATTTCAGCGAATCTGTTGAAGCGCCCACATGCGAGGATCCCGGCTTCACGGCGCACATCTGTAAGACATGCGGGTACAGCTTCCGGGACAACTACGTGCTTCCTGCGCACAATCTTTCGGAATCGTACGACGTGATCAAAGAGGCAACGCTTACCGAGACCGGCATCGGCGAGTATACCTGTACCGCATGCGGCGCGAAGATCCGTAAGGAAATCCCGACGCTTTCCCCGACGCCTGTTCCGACCGACACCCCGGTGCCGACCGCAACTGTTTCGGTTCCGACCCCTGCCGCTTCGGACACTGCGGAGAAGACCTCCAAACAGGATGATAACGGCTCCGTCGTCCTTCCGGTGATATGCGGAATACTGATTCTTCTCTCCGTTCTTCTCTTAATCCGCGCAGTCATCCACGCCAAACGGATGCGCCGGTAATACGCATGAAACAAAAAAGGCTGACGTCCGACACCGCCGGGCGACAGCCTTTTTATTTCATTTCTTTAATACTTGTCTAACAGACTCCATACATCGTCCGCTTCGAGACCGAGCTTCCAGCCCGCGTATCCCGCGAGGCCGTTCGAGGAAATCAGTTTCAGCTTGTACTCAAGCGAGGTTGCGTCCTCGAGCCAGTACTGATACTTGGTTCCGCCTTTCTCGTATTCGCAGTAGTACTGCTTCAGTTCCTCGTCCCACTGAAGTTCGCCGCCGCTTCTTGCCTGCTCGATAATGCGGGTCATGCCGCCGTTTTCGATGGACAGGTTGCCGTCCTTGTCGGTCATCCATATCCGGTTAAAGAGCGGCACGCCGAGGATGACTTTCTCCTTCGGGGCTACCGCAAGCATATTCGAAACCGATGCCTCCACCCACGGGTAGGAAGCGACCGAGCCCGCGCCGGAGCCCTTGTAGTGCTCGTCGTATGCCATGAAGATCAGGTAGTCGAGAACGTCCGCCTGGTCGGCAAGCTGGTAATGCGCCTTGCCCGCGTTCGGAACGAAGTTGTCGACGGAAAGAACCAGATTATGTTCGCGGCAGCGCAGATACAGTTCACGGATGAACTGGATGTAATGCGGTCCGGAATCCTTCGTGATGAACTCGAAGTCGAGGTTGATGCCGTCTGCGCCGACACGAAGCACTTCGTCAATCAGGTTCTGTTCGAGATTGTTCCGGTACTCGGTGTTCGAAAGGATGTCATATCCCTTAATGCCTTCCGCGAAGTCGCTGCAGAGCGCCCATACCTGAATGCCCTGGCGGTGCGCCTCTTCGACGTAGGACTCGCTTGCGAACGAAGTAATCTCACCGGTAACGCTCTTAAAGTCAAACCATGTGGGCGAGATCACGTTGATGCCTCTTGTATTGAGAAGTGCCGAACGGAGCTCCTCTCCGCCCTGTACGGCCCACATCTGATGCCACATCAGATGTACGTGCGAAAGCGTCGTGGAACGCGGGTAATTCTTGATGCTCGCGTGGATCATCGTCTCGCCTTCGCCGCCCAGATCCGTCATGGCCACATAACCGGTCTGGCCGTCCTCGGTGGAAACCGCGAGGAATCCGTTCTCCGAGCCGCCGGTCGTAATGACCGTGTTGCCGGCCTTCAGATCAACGACGATATCCTTCTGTAACGACGTTCCGATACGGACCGCCGTGTCCTTGTTTGCCGTCATCGACGGGAACTTCACGCCGTTTGAAAACAATACGACGCGCTGCGGTTCACTGAGCACTCTCGTGCTTACGTCCGAATACTTTAAAAACAGTTCCGCGGAGATATATAATTTGCCGTCAAATGTGCGGAACATCGGGGCGTTGTCACTCTTCCGCTCATTGCCCTCCTGATGCACCGTGTTGTTCGGCCAGTAATAGAGGATTGTCGTCGGAGTCGTGATAATCATCTGCTCCTCGAGACGGTTGTAATAAAACCGGGTATCAAGCCCCTTCACGACCGCGAACGGCAGATAAACCTGCCCGTCGCTTCCGATGGACCGCTCCTCATTCACAACGCCGTTGATTACGGTCAGGTAAAGCTCATCGGAAAGCTTATAAAACTCATTCAGGTCCGCTTTCTGCTCGGATGCCTTCTTGCCGCCTCCGTTCTTGTCGCCTCCGGAGCCTTTATCAATAGAACATGCCGTCAGTCCGAACAGAAGGACCAGGCACAGAAACCAAGCTGTCTTCTTCATCTTCCCCTCCGATTGGTTACTAAACAAAATGATTATATCACATTTGCCGTCGAAAAGGAAGTAAAAAGAATCCGACTCCTTGACGAACCGCCCCGGAGCCGATATAATGAGTTTCGGAAATATTCCGAAAAGGAGATTTGAAATGATTACAAAAGATATGAAGATCGGTGAGATTATCCGCGCCGATTTCGACATTGTTCAGATTCTGATGAATGCCGGCATGCATTGTGTCGGATGTCCTTCCGCACAGGGCGAATCGCTCGAGCAGGCATGCATGGTACACGGCATCGACGTGGACGATCTTGTGGAAGAGATCAACCAGTTCGAGAGCTCGAAAGCTTGATCCGGAACGATGAAAGGGCTGTCGCAATACTGCGGCAGCCCTTGTTTTATCTTGTCTCATTGATGGCTTCCATCAGGCCCTTCAACCCTTCTTCACGGTATACCTTCTTGTAGTAGGATACCTCTTCGGAAATCAGTCCGTCTATCATCTTCATCCCAAGCAGCTCGACCGGCGCCTTGTCGTCGGTCATGATGTGGTTCCCGGCGTGATACCGTTCCATCGTTTCGCTGATTGTCTCCATTAAAGCGGAGATGTCCGGGTCGTCCTCAAGACCGATGTTTCTTGCGAACCTTTCGGAAAGCCCGCTCCCGCAGGACGCGTACAGAACGGAGTTCGTGCTTCCCGGAACGTCGATTACATAAACCTCGTCGAAAACCGCGGAAATCGTATCGGAAAGCGCTTCGTTGATGCTGCCCTCTCCGCCGCCGCGCATGTTCAGATTGACGACCATCACGCCGTCTTCCTTCAGATGCTTTTTAACCAGCCGGAAGAATTCGACGGACGACATCTGAAACGGAATCGTGATGTCCTGATAGGCGTCCACCATGATCACGTTGTAGCGGCCTTTGTCGGAATTCAGATAGGCGCGCCCGTCGTAGGTCGTGACGGGGATGTCCGGCGACAGATTGAAGTACTGCACCGCGAGATCCGTAATCTTCCGGTCGATCTCCACCCCGGAGATCGTAAGGTTATCGAAATAGCGGGTGCACTGCGTTGCGAACGTGCCGGTACCCATGCCGAGAATCAGGACGTTAAGCCCGTCCTTCTCATTTAACCCCGCCATTAAAGGCGCGGCCATCGCGTAATCGTAATAGTAGCCGGTGAGACGTCTCTCCTTGACGTAAACCGACTGCACGCCGAAGAGCACGTTCGTCGAGAGCGCTACTTCCTCGCCGTCATCGGTGATCTGCAGATAATTGTAAATTGATTCACCCTCGTAAACCAGGTCGTCCGCCCAGAACGCGAAGCTGTCGTTATGGCCGAAGACGCAGCACAGGATAAAGATTAAAAAGGCGGCAGGCACCTTCTTAATCCGGCGGATTGCGATTCCGGAGCTGATGAAATACACGGCGGAAAGCGCGAGCAGAATGCCCGCGAAGATCAGAAACGTCCACGCGGTTCCGACTGCCGGAATGCTGATGAAGGTCGGGACAAATGTGCCGATGATGCTTCCGATCGTGTTGAACGCGTTCAGGTTCCCGACGGTCCGTCCGCTGTCATCGAGGCTGTCCATCGTACATTTGACGAGGCAGGGCGTAACCGTCCCGAGCAGGAACAGCGGAAACACGAAGATGACCATGCAGGCGGCAAAACCTGCAAGAATCAGGAAATTGTTGTTCACCGAGAAAATCAGAAGAGCGGAGATTCCGACGATGATGTACTTGCCGATGACCGGAATCAGCGCAATCCAGATTGCCGCTCCGAGAATGCGCACATAAAGGCGGTCCGGATTCGGGTTCTTGTCCGCGCTGCGGCCGCCGTAGATGTTTCCGAGCGCCATCGCAATCATGATGGTTCCGATGATAATCGTCCACACAATCTGCGAAGAACTAAAATATGGCGCAAGCAAACGACTTGCGCCAAGTTCAACCGCCA
>CAMZEW010000069.1:0-9098 GCA_947305875.1 uncultured Lachnoclostridium sp. | reverse complement strand
ACGGAAAGGAACTGTCTTTTTGTCAGCGCCCATTGAGCGTCCTCCTTTACATAATTAGTTAATCGTATTCTATCACTAAAGGGGGCGAAATTCCAGTATTTTTCCGTGAAAAAAAAGGCAAAAATCTATGATTTTCACCTTTAATTCATGTATACACGTATACAAATTATCTATTATCAGAATATGTTTTTATGCGGATTGAATTTTCAGAATATTTTCTACAATATTCGCGGAGGTTACCGCTCAGTTCCCGTCCATATGAACCGTTTTCAGAACGTAATCCTTCGCTTCATCGCGGGTCATCCCGAGCGAGATTGCGAGCTCGCCGTACAGACTGTCCTCCGCCATTTTGAAGTACTTTTCATCGCTTGACGTCGTCTTCTTTCCGACCGCAAGGCGCTGCTTTCTGCGCTCTTGAATCGTCTTTAAAATCCGGACAAGATCGGTGCATTTGCCGGTGCGGAACACGTCCTTGTATTCCTGCTCGCGGCGCTTGTCCTCAATCTCTCCGAGCCCTTCGATTTCGTCCATTCCGGCAATCAGGCGCTCCGCTTCCTCTTTGGTCAGAACCGGGCGCATCAGAACCTTCGGACTATCCACCGGCGAATAAATTGTGCTGTGCGAATAACAGGTCGTAAGCGTATAATACTGCTTGTCCCCGGACACGCTCATGCCGGACAGCGGCCCGATGCTTTCGATTTTGCATGCGCCGTTGCTGCCGTGAATTACATAATCGCCGACTTTGAACATCCCTCTGCTCCTTTCCCCGGAAATCCGGAAATTGCCCTATCTATAGCATATCACAAAATAACGGCAAATGTAAGTCTTTTTTTGCATTTTTCTCAAATAGTCAGAAAACTTACCCTCTTGTCCCCTAAGCGGGCATGTGATAAACTGAATGGAAAGGTCCGAAGTCTTAAATCACGGCGGAAAGGAGAACCGGAAATGTTTTATTTCAGTGTCGCACTGTATCCTGAGGCGACCCCCGTAATCAAACGCTTTTCGATGAAGCCTGCAGGCGGCAGGCTCGGTTCTCTGTACCGTTCGGAGGATGCGCTTCTGGTTCTTACCGGAAGCGGTCTGCTTGCCGCATCGGCGGCGCTTTCGGAAGCGCTTACGCTCTTCCCTCCTTCTTCGGACGACATCCTGATTAACTTAGGAATCTGCGGCGCTCCCGAAGGCTTCGGGAGGCAGGATGAATGGTTCCGGATTTCGAGAATTACGGACGCGGGGACCGGCAGGGATTTCTATCCGGAGCTGCTTTTTACTTCGCCTCTGAGGGAAGCAACTCTCCGCACGGTTGCCGCTTCGGAGGCTTCTCCAGTCACGCTTACCGATATGGAGGCGGCTTCCGTTTTTCAGACCGCGCAGGCCTTTTTCCCGCCCGAACGAATGCTGTTTTATAAGGGAATTTCCGATTTCGGCATCGAGGCAGGCGGACGGCTTGATGCCGCTTCGGTGACGAAATCCGTTGCGTCCGTTCTTCCTTTTGTTCTTTCAGAGGCGGAGGCGGTATCTTCTCTTCCGAAGGAAACCGCTTCCCTTTCCGCGGAAACGAAACAGGCGGTTTCGGAGCTTTCGAAACGGATTGACGCATCGGCCTCGATGGAACATGAAATCCGCTTGCTCGCGGTTTACCGGACGTACCGGAACGGGGATGCAGCGGAGGTCATCATGGCATTTTGCGCTGGGATTCCGGAGCCCGTTACGAGAAGGGAGGGGAAAAAGCTTTTTGAACAATTCCGAGACAATTGCCTTTCGTAAACCCTTCTCGAGAATCTATGTCGAGGACGCGGCACGCGAGCATCCGCGCACCGCGCAGATTCTTTCAAAGTTTCCCGGATCGGTCGTGGTTCCGGTCCGCGATTATAAAAACGTATTCAACCGCCCGCGCCAGCCTGTGCAGCTTCAAAAAGAAGCCCCGAACCTGATTCTCGCGGTGCAGAAGCCGCCTTACCTCTATCCCGGGCCTGCGGTCTGCCAGGACTTCGGCGAGGCGCATTTTTATTATGCGTCCAATGTGATGAACTGCCCTTTTCTTTGCGATTACTGCTATCTCCGCGGCATGTATCCGTCCGGCGACATCGTGGTTTTCGTGAACATTGAAGACACGTTCCGGGAGATTGCGGAGATCCTGACCCGACACCCGCTCTACCTGTGCATCAGTTACGATACGGACCTGCTCGCGCTCGAAGGAATCACCGGCCTGTTCGCGGAATGGGTACAGTTTGCCGCAGAGCAACCGTCTTTAACGGTTGAAGTACGTACCAAGAGCTCTCCCGCGGGCCTTTTAAAGGACCTTCCGGTGCTTCAAAACGTCATCTTCGCAGTCACGCTTTCTCCGGAGGGTGTCACCGCCCGCTTTGAACATAGGACGGCTTCCCTTTCCGCACGCCTTTCGTTCGCGAAAGCGGTTCTTAAGGACGGGCGACCGCTCCGCCTCTGCTTCGATCCGATGCTTTTCGTGCCGGATTTTGAGACAGTTTACGGCGGGTTCTTCGAACGCGTCTTCTCGGAGATTCCGGGCGATGCGGTCCGCGACATAAGCGTCGGAACGTTCCGGATTGCGGCGGACTACCTGAAGCGGATGCGGAAGAATCATCCGTGCGAGATTACGACGTACCCCTACACGCTTACGGACGGTGTCTACGGCTACGATGCGGAACGGCTTGAGCGGATGCTCTCTTTTGCCCGCCGGACGCTTGCCTTATATGTAGACGAAAAGAAGTTATTCTTCAGTTAACAGGAGGATACCATGACAGAGAATAAGATTGCCCTCGTGACCGGCGCTTCGTCGGGA
This sequence comes from uncultured Lachnoclostridium sp., assembly GCA_947305875.1. Lineage (GTDB taxonomy): Bacteria > Bacillota > Clostridia > Lachnospirales > Lachnospiraceae > ISDg. Next base: position 6,298 of record CAMZEW010000069.1, on the reverse strand, counting down.
ATCGGCCGCGCCATTGCGGAGAAACTTTCCAAGGAAGGCTATGAAGTATACGGAATCGGGCGGAACTTTCCGGATGCGGAAGCCCCGCAGGGGATGCACCGGCTCGTATACGACCTGACCGATACGAAACGGCTTCCGGATTATCTGAGAGAGAACATCAAAAAGAAACTCTCGCTTCTTGTCAATTGCGCGGGGGCAGCCTACTACGGGCCGCACGAAACGCTCTCTCCCGCTTCGATTCACGAGATGGTGACCGTCAACGCGGAAGTGCCGATTCTTCTTGCAAACCGGTACCTGCGGGACTTGCGGGATACCGGAGGCGCGATTGTGAACGTTTCTTCCGTGACGGCCAAACAGAACAACAACTCGTTCGGCTGCGCCTACGGGGCAACGAAGGCGGCGGTGTCACATTTTTCGGAAGCGCTCTTTGAAGAGACCAGGAAATCGGGCGTCCGCGTCATCACGATTCATCCCGACCTGACCGATACCGGCCTGTACCGGAACGCGGATTTTACTCCTGCGGACGACCCGGAATGCGTGCTTACACCAGAAGAGGTCGCAAAGGCCGTTTGGACTGCTCTCTGTGCCCGCTCAGGCCTCGTCGTGAGCGACATTACCATTCGGCCGCAGAAGAACCGGATTGTACGGAAGAACGAATCCTGAACGCTTAATCAAAAAGGCTGCTCCGTCTTGGACGGAACAGCCTTTTGCATCCCCCGCGTAATTGTTTTTAAATATCGATCTTGACGTTTACGTCGTTTCTCTTCTGTGCTTCCGCTTCGAAGAAGGCTTCCTGACCGATGCCCGAAAGGCCTGCAACGATGCTGGTCGGGAAGGAAATAACCTTCTGGTTCAGAGTCGACACGTTCGCATTGTAAGCGCGGCGTGCACCCTGCAGATGCTCTTCCACGTCCATGATTGCAACCTGAAGCTGACGGAAGTTTTCATTGGCATGCAGCTGCGGATAATTCTCGGCGAGGAAGTTGATTTCTCTCTGCACATCGCTCATCATCTCGGCAGCCTGATTCTTCTCGGCGATGGTCATGCCCTTACGGAGCTTGACAGCCTCAAGAATCGTCTCTTTCTCAAACTTGGCATAAGATTTCGCAACGTCCACCATCTTCGTCAATACGTCGAAACGCTTCGTCAGCGCTACGTCGATACCCGAGGACGCTTCCTGAATCTTAACCTTTGTTCTGCGAAGTCCGTTCAGCGTGGAAACCCACCAGCAAAGAACGATAAACACAAGAACCACAACAATACCGACAATCCACATACGCTTTTGCACAGACCGCCCAAGGTCCGTGCTTCCTCCTTTCGTAATCCGGTTTATTTAAATATCTTACGATCCAGATTCAAACTCTCCACGAAGCCCGTGATTGCATTGATCTCACGCTGTACTTCGTTCAGGTCATTCTCGTTAAATGCCCTCCAAAACGGCGGCTCTAACGAGTTCTTATTGGATTTTACAACCACATGCAGCTGGTTGTCAACAAAACCGACCATAACCTTTCCGTCAGTCTGTCCGATCAGCCGAAGAAGCGCCTGCATCACGCCGGGCGTCAGCAGGTAGAATGCTTCGCTCTCATTCTGGCAGAGACACTCAAACGTTTTGTTGAACGTTTCGTCCTCGGTCTTGAATGCGTGTCTGCGGTCTGCCTTCTTCGTAAAGAAACCCTTCCGCTTGTTGGCATATCCGAAGCCCTTCTGCAGAATCTGCAGGTCTGCGTCGAAATTCTTATTCGATTCGAAAATCATCCAGCGTCCGCGCAGATAAGTCGTCGTCGTGGTATTGCCGTCCGAGTCGGTCGACTCATCCTGAATGACAACGTCCGCGCGTTCAAATGCGACGTTGTTATATGTTCCCCGGATGTAATCTTCACTCGCGTAGATGTTGCCCATCATCATCAGGCCGGTCGCGCGGATTCTGTCCTTTTCAAACCCCTGCCTCGGCTCGTACACGGCGTCCGGTATCACGCTTTTGATCATGTTCTTGACAAAAACGTTTTTATAGTATTCTTTGTACTCTTTGTTACTCTTCTTCGCTACGGCGACATAGCAGATAATCCCGAGAACGACGCCGACAAGAATCAGCCCGAAATGCATTGTGAACATTCCGATCAGCGCACAGCCGGCAATGCACAATACAACAAGTCCCGTGGAGTTCTTCGCTTTCTTACGCATCTGTTCGAGAATTGCAATCTGCTCGTTCATAATGTCCCCCTGTCTGCCTGTTTGAACCGATTATACCACATGTAAACTGTATTTACCAGTAGATTTTGAACATTTAACAATTATTTAACAATTTTCGCTGTAATCCGTGCAAAGACCGGTCAGAAGCTTCACAATCGCCTCCATCGACTCGAGCACGCAATACTCGAACCGTCCGTGGAAATTGTGACCGCCGGTGCATATATTCGGGCACGGAAGTCCCATGAACGAAAGCCTTGCGCCGTCCGTGCCGCCGCGGATCGGACGCACGTCCGGACGGATACTGAGTTTCTCCATCTGCTCCTTCGCGCGTTCAATCAGCCACAGATAATCCGGCTCAATCTTCTCTTTCATGTTATAGTACGAATCTTTAATCTCCGTTTCGACCGTATTCCCGCCGTACAGAATGTCAAGCCTCTTGCCGATGCTTTCGGCAAGCGCCTTCTTCTGTTCAAACTTCTCGCGGTCATGATCTCTGATAATATAGACAAGCTTTGCTTCCTCCACGTCTCCGCGGAAATGAAGCAGATGGAAGAATCCTTCATAGCCTTCGGTCAATTCCGGCTTCTCCCCTGCGGGAAGCATGCAGTCATACTCCATGCCGATGCGGACGGCGTTCTTCATCTTGCCCTTCGCGTCGCCCGGATGCACGCTCACGCCGTGAATCGTCACGGTAAGCGATGCCGCGTTGAAATTCTCGTACTCGAGTTCGCCGAGTGCGCCGCCGTCCACCGTGTAGGCGTAGTCCGCGCCGAACTGTGAAAGGTTAAAGAAATCCACGCCTCTTCCGACTTCTTCATCGGGGGTAAATGCCACGGCAAGCGTGCCGTGTTCAATCTCCGGATGCGTAAGCAGGTACTCCGCAGTCGTCATGATTTCGCTGATGCCGGCTTTGTCGTCGGCACCGAGCAGCGTCGTTCCGTCCGAAGTAATAATCGTCTTCCCGACGTAACGGGACAGCTCCGGGAAATCCTCCGGCGAAAGGACGATCCCCTTCTCTTCGTTAAGCACAATATCCCCGCCGTCGTAATCCGTTGTAACCTTCGGCTTCACGCCTTCGCCGGAAGCATCCGGCGATGTGTCCATATGGGCAAGAAGCCCGAGCACCTTCTTCTGCTTTCCGCCGTCGGTTGCCGGAATCTTCGCATAAACGTAGCCGTTGTCATCGAGAACGACGTCCTGTGCACCGATTGTGCGGAGCTCGTCACACAAAAACCGTGCGAGGTTCTTCTGCTTCTCCGTGCTCGGAAACGCCTCGACGTCCTCAGCCGACTGCGTGTCAAATTTTACATAGTTGATAAAACGTTCCAGAATGTCCATATATGCCTCTTTCTTACCGGTTCCATGCGCGAATCGTATAAATACCCGCAATGCCCGTCTCCTCGCACGAAATCGTTACGCTGTCGCCCTTCTGAATCAGAACGAGACTCTCGTCGAGATTCAGATAACCCTTGTAAACAAAACCGTCGTCACCGGTCAGGTAAACGGTCGGAAGCTCGTCGACGGTAATCATCCGGACGTCGGTGATCGTCACCGTCCTGATCTGAAGCGTTTCGTCATCCACAACCGTAATGCCGTCGCGTTCCAAGAGCTTCCGGTACGCCGCCATCGCCTCCTGCTGCGTCGCGCCGGTCGCCACCATCGAATACTTCTCGACGTTGACGAGCGCGTACAGCTTGACGAGGCCGCCGCTGTCTTTAAGAACCATGATATAGGTTGCCTGTCCGCCGACGTTGATTAGGGACGGGAAGGACGCCTGATAGCCCTTCTCCTGCACCTCGCCCTCGGCGGCATGCATGGCCGAATATTCCTCTGCGCCGATGACCGGATAGAATTTGTACTCGCCGGTGCGTGCGTTCGTCAGGATGAAGCCGATGTTGCTTTCGTCCTCATTGACGCTTGTGACGCCCGTAAAATACCACACGTCGTCGTTCAATACGATATAGCCGTAGTCATTGGTCGCGCGTTTGCAGTTCTTGTTGCCGAACACGCTGTTCCAGAAGCCTCCCGAAAGCGTGCCGAACCAGTTATACTTCTCGCTCGCGAGGTCACCGTCGAAGACGATATCAACCCAGCTCGGAACATCCTTGATGTCGTAAAGCTTCGAAGATCCGTCGACCGGATTGAACAGAATGACCTCATTCACATCCATCGCACCGAACAGACCCGCATGCGGGGTCTTGCAGGATACGATATAGAACGGGTTTCCGTTCTCATCGATTTCGAAATAGAACTTGTGGAAGATCTTGGTCGGATAAGCGAACCTAAGCGCCCGCTTCAGGTCCTTTCCGAAATACGCGCTCTCGGCGTACTTCATGGACTTCGAAAGCTCGACATACTCCGCCGTATTGTTGAGCGGGTCAACCATGACGTAGCCGGGGATTCCGTTCGAACGGTTCTGGAACCATTTGAAGAAATCCGCGTACTCGAGGTTGGCAATCTTCTTGGGCGTATTATGATAGTTGATCTGCGAATAGGTCGATCCGATTACGTACTGCGAAACGACCTGCGACAGCGAGCCTAGCGTGCGGTTGCCGATAATCGACGCCGACGCCGTATCCATCAAAGCGATGTTGTTGACGTTGGTCGTCTCGGGCATGTCGTCCTTGAAATCGGCAGTGTCGACCCGGATCAGTCCCGCAAAGCGCCGTGCGTTGAAAATCTTTGCGGACGAAATCGATCCGATGACCAGAACCGCGACAATCGCAAGGAGCAGAAAGAACGGGTACCGGACGCCCTTCCCGGCATCCTTCGAGTCAAACCGGCCGTTTTCCATGCCGCATGCAACCGCGGTCACGAGATAAACGACTACAAGACTCAAAAGCCAGCCCCAGAAGCCGGAATTATAGATGTTGATTGCCGGCAGAATCAGATAAAACGAAACCAAACCGAACACGACGGTTGCGGCCGCCGGAATCACGTTCTTTTTGATGTTAAGAGGCTCCCTGTAGCGCTCTGCTTTTACTTCTTCACTCATTCGTAAAATCCCTCCTTGGTCCTTGTTCCGGACTTTCCGCCATTCTATCATAATATGCGCAAAATGTCAATATCATTTACTCTCATTTTCCGAAATAACTGCCGCCCGTCCGGCAGAAAACCGCGGCACGGCAGTTCGGAAATCCGGTTACATCGCGTTGTCCTTGATGTACTTCACAAGCTCGTCCACCTGCGTAAACGCAAGCGCCACGACGGTGTCCGCTGCGCCGTAATAGACGGCAATCCGTCCGGTCGCGGCATCGGTAAGCGTTGCACACGGGAAGCACACGTTCGGCACGTCGCCGACGCACTCGTAAAGCGTCTCGGGATGCAGAATGAAGTTCCTGCAGCGGTACTTCACCTTCCACGGCTCATCCTTGTCAAGGATTGCACCGCCGACGGAATAAACCATGCCGTTACAGGTCGTTCCGACGCCGTGGTATATGAGAAGCCAGCCCTCGTCGAGCTCAATCGGAATCGGGCCTGCGCCGACCTTCGTCCATGCCCAGCCGGTCGCGTTCATCACAAAGTGATGGCAGCCCCAGTGCACCATGTCGGGGCTTTCGGACAGGAACATGTCCCCGAAAGGCGTATGTCCGTTGTCGGAAGGACGCGAGAACATCATATACTTGCCGTTCACCTTTCTGGGGAACAGGACGCCGTTCCGGTTAAACGGAAGGTATGCGTTCGGAAGTCTTATGAACTTTTTAAAATCGTACGAATACGCGACGCCGATGGTCGGGGCGCCGGTCACCTCGAAGGGTGCGCACCAGGTGACGAAGTAACGGTCCTCGATCTTGCATACGCGGGGATCGTAGCCTTTCGCCGTTCCTACCTGTACTCCGCTCTCATCGTAAAGCGGAAGCGGGTCATGTTCGATGTCCCAGTGAATGGCGTCGTTACTCTTGCCGAGGAACAGCTGCTGCTCCATCGCGCGGCTGTCGCTCCGGAAGATTCCGACGAAGGCGCCGTCCTTCGGAATCACGGCGCTGTTGAACACGCTGTTCGCCGAAGGGATTGCGTGCCGTTCAATGATGGGGTTTTCGGAATACCGCCAAACCACATCGGTACATCCCGCAGGCTTATCCTGCCAGGGGATGTTCGGAAGATT
>CAMZEW010000068.1:0-9123 GCA_947305875.1 uncultured Lachnoclostridium sp. | reverse complement strand
AATCATCGGTCCACACAGATTGTATACACTAAAACAATGTAAAAGTCAAGCAGAAATCAAACGCTTATCAGGTTCCGGCTTTTTTCATCCAGATATCGAGATCGCCGACCTCAATTTCGTCGTTTTCAAGCATCAGTTTGAAGACATAATGCAGCTTGATATAGATAACGTCTTCATAAAGTTCGGTCTCCTTAATCGTGCTCTCCCAGAATGCCTGATCGGACGTCGAAGGAATCGCAAGACCATCCTTGAATTCTCTCGTAATCGACGAGAAATTAATCGTCTTTCCCTGGAAAGGACTCGTGAAATCCGCTTCGATGGTCGTCATCTTACGGATTCTTGTGCCGTCCGCGGAAAGCACCGCCGCATACTTCAAAAGGCCGATTCCTTTGGCTTCCGCATAACCGATGTAAAGCGTTTCGCCGGGCTCCAGTTCCGGAATCGTAAGTCCTTCGGAATCAATCGCGCCTTTTACGATCACGCCGCTGTAATCGCCTGCCTTGAAGCTGGCATTTTTCGGCGCGGGCGCAAGTTTCCTTACCGCGGGCTCCACGGCCTTCGTGTCGGAAACGGTCCGGATGGGCTCTTTCGTCACTTCCGCAACCTTCGTAATCTCAGGCTCCTCTTCTTTCACGGTCTTGGTAACTTCCTTTTCTTCCTTCTTATCCTTCTTCGAATCGTCCTTATTCAGGTAACGTACATAGAAGAATGTTCCGATACAGGCGGCGAAAACGAAAAGAATGCTGAACGATACCAAAAGAATCACGCGGAGACGCGCCCAGAACGACTTCTTGGGCTCCTGAACCGGCTGATAATACTGTACCGTCGCGGCCTCTCCGACATAAGCGTGACAGTTCGGGCACATCTGCATCCCTTCTTCCAAAATACATCCGCAATTTCTGCAATACTTTTTCTCCATTTTTCTCTTCCTCCTCAGTTCCATGCGTATTGAAAACCTTTTGAGCACCAGCCTGACTCTTTAATCTCACCGTTTTCGATTCTCCCGACCTCGCAAAACCTTCGGGAGACCTCTCCCGGAAGCTGCACGAGCGGTTCGGCCTTTCGCTGCGAGATGTTCTCATTCAGAAGAATTCTAGGCTCGATTTCCTTCTTCAGAATCTCCTGTTCTCCGATAATCGCAATTTCCGTGACATACTCCTCTCCCCGGTATGTCTTCGTGCTGTCCCCCTCAAGAATGGTCATTCCGTTTAAAAGCCTTGCGGGAACGGCCTGCCCGACCAGGTACCCCTTCTGAAACTCATAAGGGCCGGGAAGTTCATTCAGCTTTTCAATGCTGAAGCGGATTAATAAAACGTCATCCATTTTCTGTCCTCCTTGCAATTCCGACAGGATTTGCTTTTGTTTACAGCCCGAATATACAACAACGGACAGACCCTGAGGTCTGCCCGTTGCATACAATTTAAGTTTTTTCGAAAAATGTTAATGATACACGGTAATGCTCTGCGGAATCCGCTCGCTGTCCGATCCGTCGATCCGCATCCGGTACAGCGCTTCGCTTCCGCTGATCCGATATAAAATCCAACGCCCGGCAAGGTTAAAGTCCGAAACCTGCGCGGTGCTGATTGTGTATTTCGTCTTTCCGTCCGGCGTCATCCATTCAAGGCACCCGCTCTTTGCGGAGATATAAAAGATACCGGTTTCGGTTGCATTAAAACGGCTGATCGGCTGATTCGTAAGAACCTCCGCATCCCCGCCGTCACGGTTCATCCGGACAAGCACCTGCATCGCTTTGGAACCCGTTGTTTCGTCCGTCGTAAGGCAGTAAAGCTTATCACCGCACAGCACCGCATCCTTACAGGCGCTGCTTAAGAGCCGGTAAGAATTCGCGCCGTCCGAATCACATCCGAACAGGCAGCTTCCGCGGTCGGGATCTACGTAAACAAGACGCCCGTCCGCAACGTTCAGGTACGGATGCTTCAGCTTCGAATTCAGCTGCTTGATATCGAGCGAATCCGTATCGATGCTGTAAAGATACCCGGAACTCTTCTCGTCATCGAGATACAGCTTTCCGGAGTTAATCAGGAATCTCCCGCGCAGCGAATCCGAAATGACTTCTTCCTTACCGCTTTCAAGGCCGAACCGCGTGACCGCCTGCTCCGTCAGGTAATACAGATACCCCTTCCAGTAATGCAGTTCGGAAATGCTTTCATGCTTCACAAGCTGCGTCGTTTCCTTCGTGTACGGATCCATCTGGAAGATTCTGCCGTCGCAGATGTAATAGAGGTAATCCTCACCCATCGCCGCATAGGCTCCGTCCTCCGAGTACCGGTTCCCGGCGAAATTCCCGTACCCTTCCGGCACCTTGGTCTGCTCGATGCCGATACCGGGAGCGTCGCCCGTCCCGCGCTCATAACCTTCGCGGTAACCTTCGCGGTAACCTTCCTTCTGACCCTTCTCTTCGCCGGTCTTCCGTCCTTCGCGGTATTCGTGGAACGAAATCAGTGTGACAAGCCCGAACACGAGAACTACCGCCGCGCAGCGGATCCGTTTTCTCGGAAACCGTACCTCGCGGTTCAAAAATGCAAGCACCTCGAGAAGGCTCTGAAAACGTCTTCTCGAATCAAGCGCCGTACAGCGGTTCACCGCCTCTTTCGTCGCTTCGTTGGCCGTCGCGATGTCGAGCTCGGATTTCTGTGTCATGCCGGTCAGAAGATAAAGATAAATCATTCCGAGCCCGTAAATCCACACATTCTCGTCGGTCACCGGTTCCTTGCCGTATTCGGGCGGCAGAAACGCCTCCTGTTCCCTGCGGTTTTTATTTCCGTTCGCGTCAAATGACACCGTCCCCTTCCCGGAGATCCGTACGTTGTTCGGTGTCAGCACCGGAAGCGTAAAGCCTTCCCCGGCGGAATCCTTCAAGAGCTGTCTGCATACCGCACGGACGGTTTTCATCGCCTTCTTCTCTTTAAGAGGAGCGCCCGAGGAAATCCATTCGGCAATTGTTCGGTTGTTGTTCGCCTGGCCGTCTTTTGTTCGCATGCTTATCCCTCGTGCGTTACTTTGTGGTCGTCCGCGCCGTCATAGCGGACGCTCCACAGGCTTCCTCCGTCATCGAGATTATGATAGAAAATCCATTCTCCCGCAATATTAAAGTCGCTTGCCCGGTTTTTGGTCACTCTTACCCGCATGTTTCCTTTCGGATTGCTGAGCCAGAGCATCCCGTCATATCCGTCGACAAGAACGATTCCGCGGCTTGTATAGCCGGTCTGTAAAGGCGATACTGCCTTCACATTTTCCGCTGCCTTATCCGGAATGATGCTGCTTGCATATTCCCTGATCAGATCGGCGTCCGTCTTCTCGGTCTGCCACGCGTCCACGTCGAGCGTGTACACCGATTTCTTCGTCTTAATGTAATACTTGTTGTCAAGAACAACGAGCTGCGCGTCTATGCCGCCGAACACCACGTGGTTATCGTTCTCGTAGAGTCCGTACTGCCAAATGCTGCTTCCGGATGTATAATAAAGCCAGCCGTTATAAGCGGAGATTCCGCTCGCGTGCTTTCCGGAAACAAGCATCTCGACGTTGCTTCCGTCCGGGGACATGCGGTATATATCGCCGTCATGAATGTAATACACCTGATTCTCATACGACAGCGCATACGCTCCGCCGTCGACAAGCACGTTGCCCGGCAGGTTGCCGTCCTCCGGATGCGAAATCCGTTCGCCGAGCGTGAACACCGGAACGCTCTGGAAACCGCTCACGTAACCGCTGTCGTAGCCGGACTTCCGTCCGCTCTTCTCGCCTTCGGCCTCGCCGAGAATCCGTCCGGCCATATTGGAGCCGACAACAGCAACTATGGCCGCGGCGGCTATGGCAACGGAAATCTTGATCCGCTGTCCCTTCTTCCAGGTCTTCTTTCTTACGTAGTTTTCAATTTCCTCGACACGCTGAATCCGGTTCTCAGGGTCAAATGCCACACATTTCTGAATCAAGCTCCGAAGCTTCGGGCTGTTGATTTCCGACTCGTAATTCGGTTTCGAAACCTGTCCGGTCGCGAGGAAAAGCATGACCATGCCGAGCGCGTAGATATCGGTCAGCGGCGAGGACTGGTCAAAGCCGTACTGTTCGGGCGGCGCATAGTCGAGTGTCAGCACAATCGAAGTATCCTGCCTGTGCCCGGTTTTATGCACTCTTGCAATACCGAAATCGATCAGGTTGATGCTGCCGTCCTTTCCGAGCACGATATTCTGCGGCTTGATATCGCGGTGGATTACCGGCGGCGTCTGGTTATGCAGGTATTTGAGTATGCCGGTCAACTCCGTGACAACCGCGAAGATATCGTCCTCCGAAAGCGTCCCTTTCGTGCGGACGATCTCGTCAAGCGTCCGGCCTTCCATATATTCGCGGACCATGTAATGGCCGCCGTCCTTCTCAAACGACGCGTAAACCTTCGGAATGCCGGGGTAATCAAGCTGCTCTAATATTCTTGCTTCCGAAAGCGCATCCTCCGCGTCGTAGTCTCTCGTAATACGGAGAATTGCCGGAATTCCGTCCGAAAGACGCCGTAAGAAATAGGTTTCTTTCTTCCCGGTTTCATCCTTTTTAAGGCATGCGGTTACCTCATAACGGGAGGTGATTTCAAAAGGAAGGGAAACCTTTGCGGCATCGGCCGCAAGGTCTTCTCCGTATCCTTTGAGAAACGCATCGATGTCGTCCTCAAGTGAATTTTCCGCGGAAGCGGCAACCACTTCCGGCAGGGAAGTTTTCATGCTCCACCTCCTGCCCTTCTCTTTCTTTAAAGCATCCTTCGCACGTTTCGCCTGCTTCGCTTCGCCGCTTCCGATCGCGTAAAGCGGAGGCGTGAACAACACCGGTGAAAGCACCATGCTGAAGAAGATAAAACAATACGCGATTCTGGATTCCGTCCGGATGCCGTGCCTTGTCAGAACGTACATGGAACGGTCCGCGCACAGAAGCGCGACCGGAATGAACAGCCAGGTTCCGCAGATATATCCGAAGATCAGCCTAAGTCCCGCAATCAGTCCGCGCTCGTTCTCTCCGACCTTCGTCGACGGGAACGATTTCTTCTTCCGTTTAAACTTGTTAACAATCCAGCCCGTCGCACCGAGGAACACCGACAGCGAATGGCTGATGAACGATGCAGCCATCTCAAGCGTACAGATGATGCTCGAACGGTGTTCCTTCGGAATCTTCCTTCCCATCAAAAGAGAACGGATCCACGGAAACAGGATGAAGATTGCGTCACATACAAGGAAACCTGCCCAAAGCAGGTGGATGTTTCCGAAATAGCATTCGATGAAAACCGTCGGAAGCAGCATGATCTGGTTTACCATCGAAAAGAAATACAAAAACATGAAGAAACGGTCGCACGGACGCACATGTCCGTGGAGCGTGCCGTCGAACACCATCTCCATCAGGCCGTATGCGTAACGGCGCTGCTTGCCGGTCTCTTCCTCGAAATTCGTGCTTGTGTATTCGGTGAACTCAAGCCCCGGGATCTTCGCGTATTTGCCGTGGTAGCCCATTCCGTACAGGCGGATTGCGAGGTCATAGTCTTCCGACACCTTGTTCTCGGACCATCGTCCGCATTTCTCGAGAATGCTCTTTCGAAGAAACACGTTATGGCCTACGAGCGGGACGAAGAAGCCCTGCAGCGCCTTACACGGCCATATATAGTGAAACAGGTCGTTTGTCAGATGCCCGGTCACGCGCGAATAATAGTTTTCCTTAAGGTTGATCGCATCGGTTGCGCATTGCACGTAAGCAAGCTTCTCATCGACCGAAAACTCGGGGATAATCGCTTCGATAATGCCCTCGCGAACACCGGAATCCTTGTCAAGAAGCAGGATAATCTCGTGCGTGCGGTAATCGCCCTCGGCATAGCCGTTCGCAATTGATGCATCAAAAACGCCGTTCAGCAGTTCCCGGTCGGCGGAGAGATTGTTCCCGTAACGAAGCGTATAATTCAGGTTCGATGCTTTCTTAAAAAGCCCTGCTCTTCCCTTCGCGGGTCTTGCGACAAATGCCACGCCTTTCGACCTATAGAACCGGATCCGTTCGGCGGCTTTTCTCTCTTTCAAAGAAAGCGACTCCGGATTCTTCTCGTAAGAATTCAGGAGTCTGTCAATTGTCTCTTTGCTCACGCTGCCGCCGAGAAGCGGCGCGAGGCCGTCTTCCGATACAAGCACGTTCGCTTCGCACGGGGCGTAGCACTGATAGCTTTGAATCGCCCGGATTCCGCGGTTAATCGTGTCGAAAATGACGCTGTTCTCTTCGAGATAAACCGGAATGCTGACCGTTACGGGAAGCAGGTCCGTTGCTTTGACCTCTCTTCGCGGCGCATTCATGAAATGCTTTCGGTTGATCAATACCTCCCCGGTCAGAACCCGCTTGACGGACGGACGCACGGACCAGAGAATATCCGTAATATACGAAAAAGGATATATGAAGAAGAGAAAGGAAAGAACAAACCGCCACAGCTGATGCATCGGCGCGCCGTACATTACGAAGATGCCGATATGAATCGAGGCATTTATGAGCAAAGCAATCGCATGCGGACGGACGCCGCAGATCATATTCCCGAGAGCAACCGGTATGGATTTTTCAGATCTCTTTTTTCTGCTCATAAAGTTATTTTATTGTTCGAGAGGATTCACCTTCACCTGGGCAAGCGCGTACCAGCCGGTCGCCCCGATACTAAGCGTATTGTTGTATTCCCACAGTTCTTCCGTGCCGCTCAGCACGAAGCCGGTCGAAACGCCGTCCCGGTCCGCGGCCGGAATGCCGCCGCTCTTATATTCCTGTGTCTTCAGGTATCCCATCACGGCGTTGTATTCGTCGGTCCGGCTCTGTTTCAGGTAGCAAAGCGCCATCTGCGCGGTACCTTCGTTCCAAATACCGTCCAGATCGCCCGCGCTGAAATCAAATCCGACGCCGACTGCAATATTCTTTTTGATGAAATCAAGACTCGCCCCGGCATCCGCAATCCGGTCCTTAAGAGCAAGCACTGAAAGCGCCGTCGCGTCAATCGGAATCACGCCGGTGTTGACGGTTTCCCCGTCCGGCTCGGTTCCGGTATAGAAGCAGCCGAGTTCCGCATCGTACATCGAAAGCACGAACTGACATGCCGATTCCGCCGCGGCGCGGTATTCCGCCGCCGTCTTCGGCTCCTTCTCTTCCACTAAATCCGCAAGCACGCTGAAAGCCGCGTAGCAGGCGATATTGTGCTCGGTTGATTTATAAGTAACCTTCTGCTGTTCCTTGTCCCAGCCCTCGTAGCCGGCCGTGAAGCCGCCCGTCGGCGAAGACAGTCCGAGCAGGAACCCCGCCGCATTCTTCGCAGCGTTTAGGTATTCGGTCTCCTTCTGTTCCGGAACGATTCTCGAAACACGGCACAGTGCGAGAATCGTCCATGCCATGTTGCCCGTCGACGTGGATACCGAATAAAAGTCTTCGTACCATTTGCCGTTTTGCCAGAAGCCCGGAAGCGGCACGGTTCCGCTTGCAACCGAATAGCCCGAATCCACGGCCGGGTCGCCGACAAGATAGACGTTCCGAAGACGGCCGTCATGGAACGTCCGGTCATGGGTCTGCGCGAAGACAATCGCGTCGGCAAGCTCCTGTGCGTGCCAGACGGCGCCGACCTCGCAAAGCGCATAGAGAGCAATCGCGTTATCGTACAGATAAGCCTGGTCGGATTTGTCGTCGCTTCCGATGAAACCCTTCGACTTTTCCACAAGCGAAGCCAGAAAACCGGCTGCGGAGAACTTCTCGGAAATCTCCTTCGCGGACGGCTCAATTCCGTTTTTCTTTCCGCACCCCTGCAGCACAAGCATCATGAAAATCAACAGGATGCTTAAGCTTCGGCGCATATATTTCCTATGTTTATCCATACGATAACCCGCTTTCTTTCCTTACGGCCGGACGAATTCGATATTAGTAGGTCTAACTGACCTGTACGGTGTCGGAGACAAATGTGACATTTGACGGAACCGTCACGCTGAAGTCGCCTTTGTTGTTCTCAATCGTGAACACGATCTCGCTGTTATCGACCACGTCGAATACAACGGTAAGATCGAACGATTCGAAATTCAGGATGCTTCTTCTGCGCGTTACGGTGCCCTCATAGCAAAGCTGCTTCGCGTTCTTCTTAAGCGTAACACCATTGACGGCGGGATTCAAAAGAAGAAGTCCCTGGGACTTTTCATAAACGACTTTCACCGGAACCGATTCCTCAAGCTGCTTGGAATTCTTGAGTACTTCGTCTTCCTGCTTATGCAGATTTCTTACGAACGCACGGTGCGCATTCTGTTTTTTCTCACCGTTTAGTATTGTGATGATATCGATGAAAAGGCAGATAAAGCCGACAACCACAAGTGCGGTGCTGCTCTGTGTTCCGCGAAGCACGAACTGTCCGCTGAGTCCGCCGAAGATCAGAAACAGGCTGATCAGAACGCCCCAGACGTTGCCTGCTCTACTTCCTTTCGGAACCATGTTGTATTTGGATTTTGCCTGCACCTTAACCGTAGCCTCCGGTACGTATGCATTCATGTTCTCAGTCAAGCTCGTTACGATTTCGTTTTCCATTGTTTGTTCCTCCTGAATGTTTTATAACAGCCGGTGAAATAGATGCATTTCATCTGACTCTGTCACAGTTTTACCACGCCTCGATACGGAATCGGTTTGCATTTTGCATACAATTTCGGTTTTTTCTGATTATTCTTCCGAACCGTCGTCGAGCGGCTCCAGATCAAGCCCGCACATGAAGTCGTAAGTCTTCGGAATGTCGTAATGATGATTCACGGCGAAGATAATGGCAGCGTCACGTTTAATCAGTGAATGCAACCCGCCGCACTTCGTGATTGCAAGCATCCGCTGCGTCGTCTTCAGGTCAAGTCCCATCGCTATGGCAATCAGAATATAATAATCCCTTTTTCCCTTACGGCGCCCTTCCATCAGCTGATATCCGTATGTGCGCGAGATGTTGGATTTCTGAATGATTTCGCTCTTTTTCTGTCCGGTTTCATAAAGAAGCTCATCAAAAAAGGCGCGAATATCATCATCCAAAAAGCCCTCTTCCATCTCAGGAAACGTGTCGCCTTTCAGTTTTTCATTCATCATCTGTGTATCCAGAGGATTTTT
>CAMZEW010000067.1:0-9351 GCA_947305875.1 uncultured Lachnoclostridium sp. | reverse complement strand
CAAACTACGAGCCTTCGCTGCATTTCGTATCCGAGTGGTGGAAGCAGCTGTACGGCGAGTCCGAGGGCAAGGACCAGAAGGGTATCTTCCCGGCAAGCGTAGACCTGACAACCGACCTGCATTCGATGGGGCAGTTTATTCAGGACGGCGCGCGGATTATGTTTGAGACCGTAATCGAACTTACGAAGAGCACTGAGGAGATTGTTCTCGAGGCGGAGCCGGTGGACCTTGACGGCATGAATTACCTTGCCGGCAAGACCGTTGATTTCGTTAACAAGAGCGCAATGAAGGGAACGCAGCTTGCCCATGTGGACGGCGGCGTACCGAACCTTCTGATCCGTCTTCCCGAGCAGAATGAGTTCTGCCTCGGCCAGCTGTTCTACTTCTTTGAATTTGCCTGCGGTGTGAGCGGTTACATGCTCGGCGTGAACCCGTTCAATCAGCCCGGCGTTGAGAGCTACAAGAAGAATATGTTCGCGCTTCTCGGAAAGCCCGGCTATGAAGAGATGCGCGCGGAACTGTTAAAGAGACTGTAAGCCGGCATCACCCGGGAACCGGTTCGTCGGCGGAAAGGGGAACGTTATGTACCAGTTTGATCCGAAACAGGCAGTAAAGGAATGTGTCGCATGGATTCGCGATTTCTTCGAGGAGAACGGCAAGGGCTGTAACGCCGTACTCGGAATCTCGGGCGGTAAGGACAGCACCGTCGCCGCCGCACTTTGCGTGGAAGCACTCGGCAAGGACCGCGTCATCGGCGTATTGATGCCGAACGGCGAGCAGGCCGATATTGACTGTTCCTTCCAAATCTGCGAGCACCTCGGAATCCGTCATTACGTCGTGAATATCAAGGACAGCTTCGACGGACTCAAAAACGCAATCGAGGGGCAGATGGACATCTCAAACCAGACCGTCGTCAACATGGCGCCCCGTATCCGTATGACAACCGTGTACGCGGTGTCACAGAGTAACAACGGCCGTGTCGTGAACACCTGTAACCTTTCGGAAGACTGGGTCGGCTACTCCACAAGATACGGCGATTCGGTCGGAGACTTCAGCCCGCTATCGCATTTTACGGTGCAGGAAGTAAAGGCAATCGGGCGGTATCTGAACGTGCCGCTGAATCTTGTTGATAAGACGCCTTCGGACGGCCTGTGCGGAAAGACCGACGAGGACAACCTCGGTTTCACCTATGCGGAACTCGACCGCTACATCCGGACCGGCGAGATTGAGAACCTTGAGCACAAGGCAATCATCGACCGCAAGCACAAACTCAATCTGTTCAAGTTAAAACTGATGCCTTCCTTTGACATGGGAATCGAGGTTGCGATTCCGGAGGAATAAGGCTGCAAAACGAGGCGTCTTCTTTGTAAGAATGAGGAGAGGAAAATGGAAAACAACTGTATCAAAAGGAGAGTTATTGCCGTTGCTGTCGTCTGCTGTTTTATTCTACTTTTGGCAGGAGTATTGATCTTCTTAAAAAAATCAAGCGAGGGCGAAAAGAAGCAGAAAGCAGCAGATGAGAAAAGGCTCGCGGAACTTAAACAAGATTCCCTTGGAAGCTACTATTTGAATACGCCGACGGAGGATGGCCTCACGGTCTGTGTCTGGAAGGTAAAAACCGGAGCTTCGCAGGGGAAAATCCTATGCGGATTACTTCCAAGGCAACTCGATAAGATCCTTGATTCGGAGGTTTACTATGCCCTGGAGTATAAAAACGATATAGGGGCCATGGGGTTAGGCCTCGGAGGTTTTCCGCCGGAAGACATGAAAATCATCCTTTCGACTTTTAACCTTCCGAAAGAGAAAATCTCAGTCATTGCATGGCATAACGCCGCTGACAGTGCCGGCTATTGCGCAGAACCGAACGCAATGGAAGTGAGTGAGGTTAAGGAGTTGCTTCTTGGTGACAAGTAACAGAGAAGGATAGATTCGGTTGATGAGAATTGATGATGAAATATGATGCCCGTCCGATTCGGGGTTCCGAATCGGACGGGCTTTTCGTTGGTTATCAGGAAGCTGTGTAGTCCTTGTCTTTACTGATTCGTTCGTCTTTCTCCTGCCCCCGTAGGAAGAGACCGAAGCAGCCGCCGCAGGCGCCGCCGACGATATGGCCGAGCTGCGAGATGTTGTCGTTGTGGAAGCTGTCACGTATCTGGCCGCCGATGAAGATGACGCAGATGATAATAAACGTAATCGGGATTTCGCCGCTCTTCACATTGGAAATCGAAGAGAGAATGATCAGCATGAACACGATGCCGCTTGCGCCGAGCAGACGGATGCCGGGGCAGAGCAGTGCGTGAATGATCGCCGTTATGACTGCCGTGATGCCCATCATCTCTAAAAGGTTACGGCTGCCGTACTTTTCTTCGACAAGCGGGCCGAGCAGCAGAATGTACATCATATTGCCCGCAAAATGTGCCCAGCCGGCGTGTCCGATCGTGTGGCCGAACGCACGGACATAGGTGAACGGGTTTAAAAGGCCGGAACGGTAAGTGCAGAACAGATGGTTGTTAGCCCAGCCTGCCGTTATCTTGTTCAAAAGAAGCGCGAGCCCGCAGACCATTACAAAGGAAAGCGTGACCGGCGCGTTGAATTTGATATGCGAAAAGAACTTTTTCATAGCGTCCCTCCGTTAACATTTTCTTCCGTAAGTGTATCACGACATCCCGGAAAAGTCAATTGTATTTACACACGGAGCGCTTGAATTCACCCTCCTTTTAGGGTATACTGAAAGAAGATATTTCGTAACGAAAATCCCGCCAGATCGGAACCCGGAGGTGCCTTATGCGAAATCGAAGACGAATCGGAAGAATCCTTTCCGTTCTTCTCATTGTGATGCTTGTTCTGCCGTTTTTTGAAAGGACGGCGAAGGCAGAAACGATAAATGTGACGGGGACCTATTATCAGGACGATGCGCGGTCTACGCTGGCAGCCATCAACCAGTTCCGGCAGAGCGCAGATGCGTGGTACTGGAACAGTGATAACACAACGAAGACGAACCTTGTCGGTACGCTCGGGACGCTGACCTACGATTACAATCTGGAGCAGATTGCGATGCAGCGCGCCGTGGAAATCGCCCTGTACTGGGATCATACGAGACCGGACGGTTCCGACTGTTTCAGTGCGAGTTACAACGGTGTTACTTCCTGCGGAGAGAACATCGCTGCGGGCTTCGGATCCGCGGACGCGGCATATAAAGGATGGCGCGAGGATAACGATATGTATGCCGGGCAGGGACACCGCCGGAATATGCTGAACGCAGGTTTTACCTGTGTCGGCGTGGCGCATGTTGTTGTAAACGGGATGCATTTTCATGTGCAGGAATTCGGATATACCAATACCCAGCCGTCTGCGACCGGAGCGGTTAACGGAGCGGTGACGAAGACCGTCAACATCGGAAGCAAGGCACTCTATCCTGCAGGCGGCTTCGCGGGAAGCTCGGGCTGCTCGCTTTCTTATACGGGAACTACGGATTTGCCTGCCACGGTGCTCGGACTTAAGATGGACGGCACGTGGGGGAACGGCGTCGCGATTCCGGCATCCGACTACGCGGTATCCTGGAGTTCTGAAAACCCTGCTATCGCAACGGTTTCCGGAAACACCTTCACCGGTGTCGGAGCCGGGAATACCAACCTGATTGCAACATTCCAATACAAAGGAAAAACCGTGACGGCAAGCTATCCGGTGACGATTCTCGCACTGGATCTTGGAGATCTGCAGTTCTCGGGAATATCCGATATGAATTATACCGGCTCGCCGGTCACATTTGACGTACCGCTCACGGTCAACGGGCGAACCCTTGTTAAGGGAACGGATTACGACATCACATTTAAGGATAATGTCTATGCGGGAGTCGCATCGTTTACGATTACCGGCAAAGGAAATTACTGCGGTTCCAAAACCGTGACATTTAACATCGTTAACGGGCCGACGAAGAGCCCGGACGCCCCGACGGCAGATCCGACGGAAGAGCCTACGAAGGAACCGACCAAGGAGCCAACCAAGGAACCCACCAAGGAACCGACGAAATCGCCGACCCCGACACCGACGCCGAAAGTGACGAACGCACCGACGAAGGCACCGACCGAGGCGCCTGCGAAGACGCCGACTCCTAAAGTTACGAACGAACCGACCGGAACACCGACGGTTACGGAGGAACCATCCGAAACCCCGACGCCGGAGATTACCGAAGAACCGTCCGAGACACCGACCGTTACCCCGACTCCGGAGGGAGACGTTACACCGTGGCCGGGCGGAGAAGACCCGGAGCCGACGCTCACGGAAGCACCGGAGAAATCCGTTACGCCGCCGGAAAATGTGACACCTGCGGAAACGGCAACCCCGACGCCTGCAGAGAAGAGCGGCAGTAAGACGTCGACGCTCGTTCTGATTCTTCCTGTCTGTCTGCTTGTCGGGACGGCAATCATAATTATCGTGATCGAAAAAAGCAAATAAACGGAGGGCACGGCATGATTAAAGCGGTTATCTTTGATATGTTTGAGACCCTGGTCTCGCTCTTTCAGGGGCGCACCTACTTCAGCGAAAACATCGCTGAGGATCTCGGAATCCCGTTAGCCGAATTCCGGACGGCGTGGCATGCGACCGAAACGGACCGGAGCACGGGACTTCTGACGATGGAGGAAGGAATCGGAAAGACGCTTGAACTGCTCGGAAGGTATTCGGAGGAATCCGTGCAGCTGATTGCGGGAAGACGCCGCGAGGCGCTCGGAGATACGTTCTCGAACATCCCGCAGGCAACCTTTGACCTGCTTACGGAGCTGCATGCAAGAGGAATCCGGATCGGGCTGATCAGCAACTGCTTCTCCGACGAATGCGAAATGATTAAGGCTTCGCCGGTGTACCCGTATCTCGACGCCGCCAAGCTTTCGTTTGAACAGGGCATCTGCAAACCCGACCTTGCCATATACTTCCGCATGACTGCGGAACTCGGCGTGGAACCGGAAGAGTGCCTCTACGTCGGCGACGGCGGAAGCCGCGAGCTTTACGCGGCGCGCGAAGCCGGAATGCAGGCGCTTCAGGCGGAGTGGTTCCGCCCCGGCTTTTTTGAGCCGCATGTTCCGTGCGCGGTACTGCCGGAATTCGAACAGCTTGCCGTCCCCGCGGACGTGCTTAAGTACCTATAAATCAGGGAGGAACAGAGTATGTATTATATCATTCTTTCGGTAGCCGTTCTGGTGATGCTTTATGTGATGATTACGTACCTTCGGATTAAGAAAATGCCCGAAGGCACTCCCATGATGGTGAAACTGGCAGGAATCATCCGCGGCGGTTCGAAAACGTTTCTTCGGATTCAGTTCCGTACGGTCGCGATTGTTGTTATAATATTGGCCGTCGTATTTTCCGTATTTATTGAGGCGTGGAGCGGACTGACGTTTCTGCTCGGCGCGACGATGAGCTCCGCCGTCTGTATCCTCGGCATGCACAGCGCTACGCATGCAAATGTGAGGACGACCGACCGGGCGCGCAACACATTTTCCGTCGGTGAAACCGTGAAGGTGGCGCTGATGGGCGGTAGCATCTCCGGTCTTGCGGTGCAGGCCTGCGGAACGTTCGGGCTCGTGCTGATTCTCAGCATTCGCGGCGGCGTAGACCCGACGGCTTCCGGCTACGGGCTGATTGAACTGTCCGCGTGCAATCCTACAATTATGATGACGACGACATACGCGCTCGGCTGCTCGATTGTTGCGATGTTCAACCGTGTGTCGGGCGGTAACTTCACGAAGGCTGCCGATATCTCGTCGGATATTCTCGCGAAGGTCCGTCACGACATGCCCGAAGACGACCACCGCGTGCCGAACGTCATGGCCGATTTCTGCGGCGACAACGTCAACGATATCGCCGGTAACTGCTCCGACCTTCTCGAAAGCTATGTTGCAACGATTGCCGCGACGCTTGCTATCGCGGTTTCCATCTTTAACAAGACGGAAGGAGCCGCGAAGAGCCTTTTTGACGCGACGATTCTCTTCCCGATTCTTCTTGCGGGCTGCGGCCTTTTGAGCTGTCTGATCGGAATCTTGATCGTGACAATCCGGAAGATGGGCGACAACCCCTCGAAGGAACTTGACCTCGCCACTTACATCTCAGCGGGGCTTACAATGCTCGGCGGACTCGGAGTTTCCTATTATGTGTTCGCGGGCGAGGAACTCTATGAAAGTTTCAAGTTCGGCTGGGTTTCCCCGTTCATCGCGGCGCTTCTCGGCATTGCCGTCGGCGTGGCAATCGGAAAGATTACCGAATTCTATACCTCCGGAGACTACAAGCCTACACAGGGTGTTGCAAAAAGCGCTCCGGAAGGTCCTGCTTTCCTTGTAACATTAGGTGACGCACTCGGAAGCCGGAGCGTTCTCGTTCCGTGCCTCTGCATTGCGATTGCAACATTTGCATCCTTTATGATCTGCGGCATCTACGGAATCTCGATTGCGGCGCTCGGCATGCTTTCCTTCGTCGGAACGACGGTTTCGATTGACGCATTCGGACCGATTTCCGACAACGCGGGCGGTCTCGCCGAAGCGTGCGAGCTCGACCCGAGATGCCGTGAGATTACCGACAAATTGGACGCTGTGGGTAATACGACTGCTGCCATCGGCAAAGGCTTCGCAATCGGTTCCGCGGCGCTCGCGACGGTTTCCTGGATTACTTCCTTCGTAAGCGGTTATTCCTCCGGCGAGCCGGTTCTTAACATCGCGTCCGCAGTCGTCATGTCCGGCGCGATTATCGGCGTTGCCTTGGTGGAATACTTCTCCGCGATGCTAACGAAGAATACGATTGATTCCGCTGTCCTGATGGCGGACGAAGGCGAGCGGCAGCTCGACGGCATTCTTGCCGGAACGGCAGAGCCTGATTACAACCGCTGCATTGAGCTTGCTACCCGTGAAGCGCTTAAGAAGATGACCGTTCCGTCTACGATTGCAATCTTCGTACCGATTGTCGGAGGACTGCTGTTCGGTCTCGAATTTGTCGGAGGCGTACTGATCGGATCGACGCTTGCCGCGATCCCGAAGGCAATCTTCATGGGTAACTCCGGCGGCGCGTTCGATAACGCGAAGAAGTACATCGAAGGCGGCAACCTCGAAGGCCACGGCAAAGGCTCCGCGGCCCATAAGGCCGCCGTTATCGGCGACACCATCGGCGACACCCGTAAGGACGTTGTCGGCGTGGCTCTCGACATCTTCATCAAGATGATGAGCACGGTCGCGAACACGCTCGTTTCGGTGCTTCGGAACGTGGCACTGTTTAAGTAGGAAGGTTTGAGTATTTGGCACTGATTGGCGGGTTTATCAGATTAATTGAATCGATTGACAGGAGATTAATAAATGAAATACCGGTTTTTTAAGGATTTGAGTGTTATACTTATGATTGTTCTGATTGCTGCAATCTATACTGGATGTGGTAAGGAAGAGAAAGCGTCTAGGGGATCTTCTCCATCGAATACTCCCTCGTCAGAAACGCCGACAAGCACTGTAAACCTTGAGCCGACTTCCACACCCACTCTGGACCCTTTCAAGGTACTAACACCAGAACCTGATATAACTTCGACTCCGGAGCCGACAGAGACTCCAACTCCTGTGGAAAAGGACACTAAGGATACATACTACTTTGGAGAGGTTAAGTATCCACAGAGTGATAATAAGTATCTTCAGATGATTAAGGATGCTGGTCTCCTTGTTCAGGATAGCTACGAAGGGACTGTAATCTTGTTAAATGACAAGGTTGATACCATTGAAGTTCTCTTCGCCGGCAAAGGGCCTGGAGAGAGGAGTTATACATTCGGGTTCAAGGAAGATTCTGACTCAAATGAAGCTGAAAAAGCCGAATTCCTTAGTGCTTATAATGTTTGTTATAATGATTATAAGATTAAGGTTGAAAGCGGAGACATGACTTATGTTGACTTTAATGGGGATGGAGTTATTCAGAATACCGAGTTGCAGCTTATTGCATTATTCTTGATGAAAGTTACTATTTCTGGAGATGTCTACATAGTGATTCATTGATGTACTTGGTAGAACTGTAAATTAACCATTTTGTTCCGTTTTATCCGCGAAGCTATATATACATGCATAATACTGCGATAGCCGGAGCATTGAAGAGGATTCGAATTGTCGTAGTATAAAAGATTGATTTGATGTAGATAAAGAAGATTTAGTTGATTGTTTGAGAGCAGTTGACATATGCGAATTACAGCATTGGGGACTGCTCTTTTGTATTTGACAACATTGGCCCCAGAATAATAACTTAATGTGTTTAAAGGAAAAACTATATTTATGCTAAAGAAACGGAAAAAGACTACCGAAGAATGGGGCAAAAATGATGTTTTCACAACAGATAACACATCTTAAACATGGAAATAATAACTAGATTTCCATTCCCTGATTGTGCAAAGTTACGATAATCATGGTTTGGCAGCCTGGATATTCCGAGTATTAGTGCTCAAATAATTTCTGGGTTTTTGATGAAAACGTCAATGGATTATTAACGCTTACTGAATTAGATTTAATGTAAGCCTTACCTTGACAAAGTATATATCGCGGTATATACTATAATCGGAGAGAGAGGGAGGTGATTATTATGTTGACGGCGAAGGTTTTTGAAAACGGAAGGAGTCAGGCTGTGAGGTTACCGAAGGAGTGCCGGTTCAATGGGGATGAGGTTATGGTAAAACGAATTGGAGATATCGTAATACTTATGCCGAAGAACAATAAGTGGGCGTCATTTATGACAGCAATTGAAATGTTCTCACCGGATTTCATGGAAGACGGCAGGGCAGCGGATTCCAATCAGGAGCGGGAAGGTTTATGAAATACATGCTTGATACTAACATATGCATTTATGCCATTAAGAAAAAGCCGGAGACGGTTCTTTCGCACCTTCAGAGAGTGAAGCCGCAGGATATCTGTATTTCCTCGGTTACATTTGCGGAATTGATGCACGGCGTATTTAAGAGTAAAGCGGTTGAGAGAAATCAGCTTGCGCTTTCCGTATTACTGTCCAATATCGGGATAATGGACTTTGGTGTTGAGGCAGCGGAGTCATATGGCAGAATAAGAGCGGATTTGGAAAAAGATGGGACACCCATCGGTCCACTCGATACGATGATTGCCGGTCATGCGATTGCACTCGAGTGCACGCTTGTGACGAACAATGTGAAAGAGTTTTCCAGAGTCAAAGGATTGAAGACGGTTAATTGGGCAGAGTGAGACGTGTTCAGCGCAAAACCGTTTGCGTATAATTTTCAAGCGCGTCTGCTGCGGCAGGCGCGTTTTTTGATAGGATTCTCCCATCTTTGATAATATAGTCTATGTTCAACTGCGCCGGAATTCGGTACAATGGATG
>CAMZEW010000066.1:0-9456 GCA_947305875.1 uncultured Lachnoclostridium sp. | reverse complement strand
TCGGAATCAATCCGTATGATTTTTCGTGGCTGCTTCGGCCGGAAGAGGAATTCCAGACGCCCGAGGCGGTTCTTGTATACTCGAATGAAGGTCTCGGCGGGATGTCACGGACGTTCCATGACCTGTACCGCGAGCATCTGATCCGCAGCTACTGGAAGGACCGTGAGCGGCCGATTCTCATCAATAACTGGGAAGCGACTTATTTCAATTTTGACCAGGATAAACTGTATGCCATCGCGGAAGAGGCTTCGAAGCTCGGCATTGAGATGCTTGTCATGGATGACGGCTGGTTCGGCTGCCGGAACTTCGACGACAATTCGCTCGGCGACTGGGTTGTGAACGAAGAGAAGCTGAAGGGCGGACTGAAGCCGCTTACCGATAAGATTAACGCGCTCGGCATGAAGTTCGGCATCTGGTTCGAGCCCGAGATGGTCAGTGACAACAGCGAGCTGTACCGCGCGCATCCGGAGTGGGCGATTCAGATTATCGGACGCGACCTGACGCAGGCGCGCGCCCAGTACGTGCTGGACTATTCGAACGCGGAAGTGCGCGATTACGTTTACGGAATGCTTACGAATATCCTGAATTCCGCCAACATCGAATACGTCAAATGGGACATGAACCGTGCCCTGACCGAGGTCGGCTCGACATCGCTTCCGAGAAAGCGCCAGCGCGAGCTGTGGCACCGTTACGTGCTCGGTGTGTATGATTTGATGAACCGGCTTACGACCGACTATCCGAAGCTGCTTCTTGAGAACTGTTCGAGCGGCGGCGGACGGTTTGACCCGGCAATGCTTTATTTCTCGCCGCAGATCTGGGCGAGCGACGATACGGATGCGATTGAGCGTCTTAAGATTCAGTACGGCACGAGCTACTGTTATCCTGTTTCCGCGATGGGCGCGCATGTTTCCGACTGCCCGAATCATCTGCTCGGACGAACCACGCCTTTCGATACGAGAGGGGACGTGGCACTTGTCGGAACGTTCGGATATGAGCTTGACGTAACGCGGATTCCCGCGGAGGACCGCGCAAAGATTCCGGGGCAGGTTGCCAAATATCACCGGTTCCATAAGTTGATGAGCGACGGGGACCAGTACCGGCTCGGAAATCTCTTTAAAGACAATACGTACGATGCCTGGATGTTTGTTTCAAAGGATAAGAGCGAGGCGCTCCTTACCTATGTGCAGGTACTCGGAAAGCCGAGCGAGGCGGCGAAACGGCTGTATCTGCGCGGGTTGGATGAGAACCGGAAGTATTTCTGCGAGGAGACCGGACAGACGCTTTCCGGAAAGACGCTCGCGGCATGCGGAATTGATATCGGGCTGCGCGGTGATTTTGTGAGTAAAACGTTCTATTTCAAGGCGGAGGAAGCATAAGTGGATGCGTTCGGCGTGAAGCCTTACAAGAAAGAATTTGATTATTCCTATGCGCTCGGGGCGTTCCCGACCGTGGAACTCTTAAAGAAACGGCCGGAAGAGGCACTTGGCGTATACGTCCATTCGACATTTACCGACCGCGGACTGATTGAGGAACTGTGCCGGAAGCATAACCTGCTGGTGTGGGAAAATGACAAGCTCATTGCGCGTCTCTCCGATAAGGAGAACGTGTTCGTCATCGGCGTATTCCGAAAGTATGAGGATACGCTTGCGGCGGACCAGCCGCACCTGATGCTTGTGAATCCGGGCAACATGGGAAACGCCGGAACGATATTCCGGACCTGCCTTGCGTTCGGCATTCACGACGTGGCAATCATCGCCCCGGGAATCGACCGCTTCCATCCGAAGACGGTGAGAGCGTCGATGGGAGCGCTGTTCTCGTTGCGCGTTTCGTATTTTTCGAATATAGAGGAGTACCGGAGAAAGTATGCTGATTCGCAGCCTGAACGGAAACTTTATTCGTTCATGCTGACCGGAAAGAAACAGCTGACCGCAGAGAACTGTCCGAAGCCCGAACTCTTCACGCTGATTTTCGGAAACGAAGCAACAGGACTTCCCGCCGAGTACGCGGACTTTACCGAAAGCATTATCATTCCGCAGTCGGACGAAGTGGATTCCCTGAATCTCACGATTGCGGTCGGAATCGGAGCGTACCTGTTCCGAAGGAATCCCTGACGGTACGGACACCTGTTTCCGAGAAAAATCTGAGGAGAGCAGGGTGATGTGCGGAACGGTTTTGCCGGGGCAATGCCGACGACGGAGCGATGACCGGTTAACCGTTTTTCACATTTTTTAGGAGGAAGACAATGAAAAGATGGACACACTTGGTTTATGTAATTTTTTTAGCAGTGGTAATTGCTATTGGCAGTAAAATGAAAACAAGTAAAAAAACGGCAGAAGCGGACGATGGGCTTATATTTGAATTGAACACATGCTGTGAGAATCTTTCTGATGAATTCAAAAATAATCAAGAGATTGCGAATGGCATTTACTCGCGACTTTTTGATCAACTTATTGAATTGCATGGGACCGCTATGGACGATTCTGTGTATACTGTAAATGGAGTTCGTGCGGAATACTTTCCCCCATATTTTGGGGGCGCCTATATCAATATTGAAGGAAAACTAATAGTTCAGATTGTTGAAGAGTATTATTCTTCCGATTACAGGGAAAGTGAATGGTATAGATCCTTCATTGAAATGGTAGGTAGGGAGGAGTTTTACTGCCACCCAGTTCGGTACTCGTATTCGGAGTTAATCGAGGCCATTTCAGAAGTATCAATGGGAAGCCTTTCTGAAGCATTCTCTGATTTAGGAATTGTAAATCATTCTGCATCTATAGATGATTACAGAAATCAGATTGAAATCTGTGTATATAGTCAAGATGAATATATTCTTGTAACAGATTTATTAGATTCCGATATATATTATGTTACAATCAGAGATGAGATCCCTCAGTTTACTGTAGGGCTATATCCGGGGGAGGGAATTACTACACAACTTCAAGGAATAAACACTTTTAGCTTAACCTGTAGGGTTAGGAGAAACTTTCCAGGCGGAACATATGCATATGGTTTTTTAACATGTGCTCATACTTTTTTTGGAACAGAGAATGTCTATGTGAATCTGGGAACGGGAATGAGCAATAATACCCTTTTGGGGATTTCGTATTCATTTAATCAAGCGCTAGGCGGAAATGCGGATGTTGCATATGTTGAAACGAATTCGAACACCACAGTGAGTAATGTTGTATATTCGGGTACCACTATACTGGACCCAGTATTCACTTCCGTTGCTCAAGGCACAACGGTGTACAAAAGAGGAATGACAACTGGAATAACGTACGCAACTGTAATTGCTGCTTCATGCAGTGATACGATAAGCAATATATATTTCTATGATATAGTGAAAGTAGGTGTATTTGCTGCCCCAGGAGATAGTGGTGGTATTGTATACACAACTCCAGTTTCCGGTCATGCAAAATGTGTGGGGATTACACTCGGGTCGGCCGTAACAGTATCGTATTACTCCAAAATGTCGAATAACATAGCCGCATTACAAAGCGGACCTATCACCTATTCCTTGTATTAAAATAACGTTTCTCTATTCTAGCACAAGATTTGTTTGAATTTTTAGAATGACTTTACTTTGAGAAGAAGATAATATGAAGAAAAAAGTATGGATTACGACAATGGTATTATCGCTTTGTATCTTGGGTACAGGCGTGTTTTTCCTGATAAAACATCTGATGAAGGAGAAATCATACCCGGATTATTCTTTGGAATGGCGGTTCGGTGATAACGCGACGGAGAAGTTTGTTGAAAACAATGAAAAGTCCTTAGAATTACTGAAGAATTACAGACAGCACCTGCCGTATCAGGGAAAGTATAAACCGGATATGCCTGCCGGGGATTGTAAGATTGATCATCTTTATGCCAATGATTATCCTGCTTATTATGCCGGATATTATTTCAATGTCGATGGGCAGCTTGTTGTGATGATAAAGGCATCCTATTTCAAAGAAAAATATCGAAATTGCGATTGGTATGAGGAACTGGCCAAGATGTTTGAAAGCGAGGATTTTGCATGTTGCCCCAGAAAGTATAGTTATCCGGAATTAATCAATGCAATGTCGGATGTTTCGCAAAACGGAAGTGTTGCACAATTGTTGGAAAATGCTGGAATAGAGTACTGGGGATATGGTATTGGGGATTACGAAAACCATATCAAGATGAGTTTTCGGACAGAAGAGGATGCCGAGAAGGCACGAACCGTAATAAAGAGCGATATATACTATATTGAGGTCTCCGGAGAACCGTATTTCTAACGGACAAAAATAATTTGTTTGCCATAGGACAGGAAAAGCAACCGAAAGAGTGAGAAGCAGGAACTTAAGTTGCCTTTTGAACCTACTTAGGAAAGAAAAGGCAACCCGTAAGGCATAGAACAAGAGAGAAGGTTGCTTTTGAGGTCAAAAAAGGGCGGAAAAGGCAACCTGAAAAGTGTAAAAACTGACGCCCGGTTGCTTTTGCCAAGAATACATAGAAGGAAAGATTAAAAACTCTCCCGTTTGTTAAAACGGGAGAGTTTTGTGATAACGTATAAAGGTTCGCACGGTTACAGCTTCAGCAGTACATCCGTTCCCTGCGGGGCAAGCGCGCGGAAAGAGACGCCGGCGGATTTGAACATGCGCTTCGCGGCGATGTTTGATTTGGTGCCGTCGTATTTGTCGCAATAGTAGATGACTTCGGTGACGCCGGCCTGAATCAGGGCCTTGGCGCATTCGTTACAGGGGAACAGGGTGGTGTAAACACGCGCACCCTTGATGTCGGAGCCGGTGTAATTGAGAATCGCGTTCAGTTCCGCGTGGCAGACGTAGAAATACTTGGTGTCAAGTTCGTCGCCCTCGCGCTCCCACGGATATTCGTCATCGGAGCAGCCCTTCGGCATGCCGTTGTAGCCGACGGAGAGAATACGGTTTTCGGGGCTTACGATGCAGGCGCCCACACTCGTGTTGGGATCCTTGCTGCGCTGCGCGGAAAGCAGGGCAATTCCCATAAAATACTGGTCCCAGGAAAGATAATCGGTACGTTTCATAGCCGGTCTCCTTTACGAAAAATGCAATTATTTATAAAATAATTGTACCAATTCGGGCGGAATTGTGCAATATCATAAAAAAAATATTAGGTGTTCCATTTTGCGCTCGGCTGTGCTAATATGATAGCAGTGCGCATTGGGTCTTTTGAGCATACAATCCATGCGCAGAATCCGGCGAAGAAAAACGGAAATTCAATCGAAGAGAGGTTTTCTATGTACTCATTTGACGATGTTAAGAGAGTGGATCCCGAGCTTGCGGAAGGCATTACGCTTGAGCTTGGCAGACAGAGAGACAATATTGAGCTGATTGCTTCCGAGAACCTGGTAAGCAAGGCTGTTATGGCGGCTATGGGCAGCGTTCTTACGAACAAGTACGCGGAAGGTTATCCGGCGCATCGCTATTACGGCGGCTGCGAATTCGTGGATATTGCCGAGAATCTCGCGATTGAAAGAGCAAAGAAACTGTTCGGATGCGAGTACGTAAACGTACAGCCCCATTCCGGCGCACAGGCCAATATGGCCGTTCAGTTCGCTCTGCTTCAGCCCGGCGACACGATGATGGGCATGAATCTGGCGCACGGCGGTCACCTGACGCACGGAAGCCCGGTGAACTTTTCCGGTACTTATTTCAACATCGTTCCTTACGGGGTAAATGATAACGGTTTCATCGATTATGACGAAGTGGAGCGCATCGCAAAGGAGTGCAAGCCGAAGCTGATCGTGGCCGGTGCAAGCGCTTACGCGAGAGCAATTGACTTCAAGCGTTTCCGTGAGATTGCGGATGAGGTCGGCGCTTACCTGATGGTAGACATGGCCCATATCGCAGGTCTCGTTGCGGGTGGTTTTCACGAGAGTCCGATTCCGTATGCGCATGTGACGACTACGACGACGCACAAGACGCTGCGCGGACCGAGAGGCGGCATGATCCTTTCGAGCCAGGCATTTGCCGATGAACATAAGTTTAACAAAGCCGTATTCCCGGGAATTCAGGGCGGTCCTCTGATGCATGTCATTGCCGCGAAGGCGGTATGCTTCAAGGAAGCGCTGGAGCCGTCCTTCAAGGAATATGCCGGCAACATCATAAAGAACGCGCAGGCGCTTTGCAAGGGACTGCAGAGCCGCGGATTTGATATCGTATCGGGCGGAACCGACAACCATCTGATGCTTGTCGACCTTCGTTCGAAGGGCATTACCGGAAAGGACGCCGAGAAGCTTCTGGATTCCGTGCATATCACTTGCAACAAGAATACGATTCCGAACGACCCCGAGAAGCCGTTCGTGACAAGCGGTGTACGTCTCGGCACGGCAGCGGTTACGAGCCGCGGCATGAACGAAGCCGATATGGATGTTATTGCGGAGGCCATCAGCCTTGCAATCAAGAATACCGATGAGGACAAGGCGAAGGCTGCGGCGCTCGTTAAAGGTCTCACGGACAAGTATCCGCTTTATGAGGATTAATTGAAACCACGGCAGGGGTATCGCGAGATACCCCTGCGTTTTCATAAGAGGAGAAAGGTATTCCGCCTTGGTGCGGGATAAGAGAATTACATGGGGAAGTATGTTTACATTGCTGAGAAGCCGAGTGTGGCGCGTGAATTTGCGAAGGCTTTGAAGGAAGACTTCAAAAACGGCGACGGCTTTATGGAAAGCGAATCGAGCATCGTTACCTGGTGCGTGGGGCATCTGATTACGATGAGTTATCCGGAAGCCTACGATGCGGCGCTTAAGAGCTGGAAACTGGAGACGCTTCCGTTCCTTCCGAAGGAATACAAGTACGAAGTGATTGAAAATGTGAAGAAGCAGTTCGGCGTCGTCAAGAATATCCTGACGAGAAAGGACACCGAGCGCATCTACGTCTGCACCGACTCGGGACGTGAAGGAGAATATATCTACCGCCTTGTGGACCGTATGGCGGGAGTGCCCGATACGAAGGATAAGAGGCGTGTCTGGATTGATTCCCAGACCGAGGAAGAGGTGCTCCGCGGCATCCGGGAAGCCAAACCGCTTTCCGCGTATGACAACCTGTCGGATGCCGCATATCTTCGGGCAAAGGAAGACTACCTGATGGGAATTAATTTCTCACGGGTGCTGACTTTGAAGTACGGAAACACCGTGCAGGATTATCTCCGCGCGCAGAAGCGTGCTGCAATCTCGGTCGGCCGCGTGATGACATGCGTGCTTGGCATGGTCGTCCGCAGAGAGCGGGAGATCCGCAGCTTCGTCAAGACGCCGTTCTACCGGATTGTCGGGGCGTTCGACCTGTCGGGCGGGCAGATTGACGGCGAATGGAGAGCCGCAGAGGGCTCAAAGTATTTCGAATCACCGCTTCTCTACAAAGAAAACGGATTCAAAAAACGCGAAGATGCCGAGGCGTGCATCGCCTATATGAACGAGGCAGGCAGCGAGGCAACGGTTGCTTCGATTGAGAAGAAAACCGAGAAGAAGAATCCGCCGCTTCTTTTTAACCTGGCGGAGCTTCAGAACGAGTGCTCGAGACGGTTTAAGATCAGCCCGGACCAGACACTTTCAATCGTGCAGGAGCTTTACGAGAAGAAACTGGTTACCTATCCGCGTACCGACGCGCGTGTGCTGTCGACCGCGGTAGCGAAGGAAATCACGAAGAATCTGGGCGGTCTTGCGAAGATTCCCGAATATCTGCAGTTCGTGAAGGATGTTCAGGGATTCGGACTGTATGCAAAGATTGCCAATACGAAATACACCGACGACAAGAAGATTACCGACCACTACGCAATCATTCCGACCGGGCAGGGGCTTGACGCACTCGGTTCGTTAAGAAATGTCGCAAGAGGCGTCTACGACCGGATTGTACGCCGGTTCCTTGCAATATTCTATCCGCCTGCCGTATACCGGAAGCTTGCGATTACGCTTGGGGTGTCGACCGAGAGCTTCTTTGCGAACCTGAAGGTTTTAGAGGATCCCGGTTATCTCATTCTTTACGGGAATGCCGAGGACGAGGAAGAAAAGAAACCCGCGAAAAAGGACGAGAAGGAAAGTCCCGAAGGCAGGGAAACGAAAGAAGGGCAGGAAGAGGATAAGCCCGAAGAGGCAAAGGAAGAGATTCTCGATGCCGACATGTTTGAGCGAATCAGTACGCTTAAAAAGGGCATGAAGCTTCCGATTTCGTCGATTGAAATCCGCGAAGGCGAGACGAAACCGCCGAAACGCTACAATTCCGGTTCGCTGATTCTTGCGATGGAGAACGCCGGCCAGCTGATTGAGGACGAGGAGCTCCGCGCGCAGATCAAGGGAAGCGGCATCGGAACAAGCGCGACGAGAGCCGAGATTCTCAACAAACTTGTGAAGATTTCGTACCTGAACCTGAACCGGAAGACGCAGATTGTCACGCCGGCGAAGCAGGGCGAGATGATTTACGAAATCGTCGCGGCATCAATCCGTTCCCTGTTGAATGCCGAACTGACGGCCAGCTGGGAAAAGGGACTTACGGGCGTTGCGGAAGGAAAGATTTCCGAGGCCGAGTATATGGAGAAACTCGAAGGCTATGTGTCTAAATGGACCGACGGCGTGAAGGGACTTATGAACCAGAATTACCTGGTTGAACGGTTCCGCGGGCTGGAGCCTTATTACAGATAACGGAGCAAGGATATGAGTTATGTGGAATTTTCCCATGTCGGGAAAACTTATCAGATGGGAGAGCTCTCGATCCGGGCGCTTTCCGATGTGTCATTTGCCGTAGAGAAGGGAGAAGTCTGCGTGATTGTAGGCGCTTCGGGCGCCGGCAAAACGACGATTTTAAACATTCTCGGCGGCATGGACACGCTTTCGGAAGGAAAGGTGTTCCTTGACGGCAGCGAGATTTCCGCATACAACAAAAAGCAGCTTACGACTTACCGCCGCTATGAAATCGGCTTTGTATTTCAGTTTTATAACCTCGTGCAGAATTTGACCGCGCTTGAAAATGTGGAGCTTGCCTCGCAGATCTGCAAGGATTCGATGGATGCGGCCGAGGTGCTCGGGCTTGTGGGGCTTTCCGACCGGACCGGGAACTTCCCTGCGCAGCTGTCGGGCGGCGAACAGCAGCGTGTCGCGATTGCAAGAGCGCTTGCGAAACGGCCGAAGCTGCTGCTTTGCGACGAGCCGACCGGCGCGCTTGACTATCAGACCGGAAAGCAGGTGCTTTCAATCTTACAGGATGCGGCCAGGAAGACCGGCATGACCGTTATCATCATTACGCATAACCGCGCGCTGACTGCGATGGCGGACCGTGTGGTGGAAGTTTCGAGCGGACAGATCCGCTCCGAATACCGCAATGAGACCGTGGTTCCGGTGGAACAGATTGTGTGGTAGCATGACGCGGAGCATGAGAAAGACAACCTTCCGGGAGATTACCGGAAGCCTCGGGCGGTTTGTGGCGATTGCCGCAATCATCGCTTTGGGTGTCGGAT
>CAMZEW010000065.1:0-9514 GCA_947305875.1 uncultured Lachnoclostridium sp. | reverse complement strand
CACGGCGTCCCACAAGAATTCCGTTGTTGACAAGCGACTCACACTTCAGAAAGTCGATGTCAGAAAGCGGAATGTCTTCTAAAACCGTCCGGTCGTTAAGGACCACCAGTCTCTGTTCCGTAACGACGATGTAGCCGTCTTTAAAAAAGCGGCCGGAAGCATCAATGTCGTACGGCGAACAGTACCGGACGGTTTCCCCTTCTCCGAGCGCCAGAAGTTCCTTCTGACGCTTCGGCAGATTAAATTTCAAATTCATATTATTCCCTCATTTCTAAAAGGCAAGACAGCGCGGACGAAGGAACCGCCGCGAGCCTGCCGGTAACCGTTTACAGGAACAGATCGAGCATCTTCAGTTCCCTTGCGGACAGCTTCGTATAATCCGGAATCTCGAAACGGTTTCCGTCGAGGTCGGTAATCAGAAGCCGAACGTCCGACAGGTTGACAACCGAGCTCGAGTTCATATAGATTACGAACCGGCACGGTCCCTGATCGGTCTCCACGTCGAAATACGCATGCCCGTATTCGTCCTTAATGTTATGAATCTTCTTGATGACCGGAGTAAAGTAGCGGATGTCCATCTGCTCTTCGAGCATCTTCCGGGTTTCCGGATCGACATCGGCCGCGATATCCTTGATCATTCCGATTTCTTTGGATTTCTCGTCAATCGTACGGATGGAAATGTACTTATTCCGGTCCGTGAACGGAAAGCTTCTTACCACGCGGATCCGGTCATAGTGCTCCGGTGCGATGCTGTCCTTAATGTCCAACGAAACAAATCCGCCCGATGTGCGGGCAAATACCGCATTGTCTTTGTTCAGCATGCGGAGACGAAGCATCTGCTCGGTCTCGGCTTCCATCTGCTCGAGGTTGAAATCTTCGTCTGCGCCTTCAAATTGTTTAAATCCCATTTTTCCCTCCTATAGCATCCAAACTATTCGATTCCCTTCAGCGCCAAAGCCTTGGTCTGAAGTTCTTTCAGTTTGTAATAAGTTCCTTTCTTCGCGATCAGTTCCTCGTGCGTGCCCTGTTCCGCTACCTTTCCTTCGTCGATTACGACGAGCGAATTCGCGTCACGGAGCGTCGACAGACGGTGCGCAATCGAGATTGTAGTGCGGCCCTTGATCAGCAGGTTAATCGACTGCTGAATGGCCTGCTCGGTCTCGGTATCGACTGCCGCCGTCGCCTCATCGAGAATCAGGATCTTCGGGTTCGCGAGAATGGCTCTCGCAATCGAGATGCGCTGTCTCTCACCGCCCGACAGTTCCCGTCCGGAAGACCCGATTACCGTGTCGTATCCGTCCGGCATCTTACAGATGAAATCATGCGCGCTCGCGAGCACGGCCGCGCGGATAATCTCCTCACGCGTCGCGTCTCTTCTCGCATACGCGATGTTCTCTGCTACGGTTCCCATGAACATGTAAGTCTCCTGCGAAACCATCGCCACATAACCGCGAAGCGTTTCAAAACTAAGGTCCTTCACGTCATATCCGTCCAGAAGAACCTGTCCTTCCTGCGGATCGTAAAGCCTCGAAATCAGGTTGACAATCGTCGTCTTGCCCGCGCCGGAACGTCCGACGATTCCGAGCATTTCTCCGCTCTTCACCTTAAGGCTCACGTTCTTAAGAACCGGCTTGTGCTTCTCATAGCCGAACGTCACATTTTTCATCTCGACCGTTCCGTCGATGCGGTCAAGCTTAATCGCATCGGGCTTTTCCTGAATTTCGGGAATCGCGTCGATGATCTCAAACATACGCTGCGCGCTGTTCATGCAGTTCGTGTACCAGCGGAAGAAGAACGACATGAAATCCATCGGTCCCGTCAGCTGGCTGACATATCCGGTAAATGTGATGAGCACGCCGAGCGAAAGCGAATGCGCTTTCAGAATCAGAAACGCACCGACAACATTGACCGTGAGCGACGCCAGATTCTCCGCCATCGAATAAAGCGCGAAGAACTTGTTGTCGTAATTCATAACCGCCATATCGGCGCTTCGAACCTTTTCGTTGCTCTTATCGAACCGGCCGACTTCGCTTTCCTCCTGGCCGAAAGCCTTTACGACGCGCGCGCCCTGAAGGTTGTCATGCACCTTCGAGTTGAGCGATCTTGTGGCTCT
The DNA here is from genome assembly GCA_947305875.1 of uncultured Lachnoclostridium sp. GTDB lineage: Bacteria > Bacillota > Clostridia > Lachnospirales > Lachnospiraceae > ISDg. Next base: position 7,401 of record CAMZEW010000065.1, on the reverse strand, counting down.
GTGGCGGCGTCCGTAACGGTGCCAGAGACGCGGAAGCATCTTCCAGCTGATTAAGAACACAACCGGCGTAAAGATCAGCGCCGCAACTGCAAGCAGCGGACTCAGTAAAAACATTACGACTGCCATCGCAACGATTGTGCATACGTTCACAAGAAAATACGGAAGTCCGTCAATGAAGAACCCGGTTACTTCGTCGGCATCACTCATGACACGCGTCATCAGGGATCCGGTCTGCTTACTCGTAAAGAAGCTGATGGACAGCTTGCCCATCGCGCTGAATACGTCCGTTTTCAGCGTTCTTACAAGGTCCGGAACGATTTTCGCGGTGATGACGCCCTGGAAGATACCGAACAGCTGCATCAGAATCTTCGTTCCGAGCATCGTCAGAACGACGAGACCGAGTGCCAGCACGTACTTCCCGCCGGGAATTCCGAGCTTCGCGAGAAATGCCTCGTTCTTGCCGAGTACCTTATCGTACAGAATCTTACCGTTCAGGTACGGCCATACGATGTTCAGTCCCGAATAAATCAGGATGCAGAGCATCATGAGGGCGATTCTTCCGCGGTAAGGCTTCAGATAACCGAGCGTACGGAACAGGATCGATTTCTTGTTCATGCACTTCGGGCAGATCTTCCGGTCTTCGTCCGGGTACATCATGCCGCAGATCGGACAGAACTCCTCTTCCTTTTCATCGTCGTCCTCTTCGATCTCTTCATTACCTGCAATCTTTTCGCAAAGCCGTTCTACTCTTGTAGTCTGACCAATGCGGTGATTCGAAAACGTCGCAATGACCTCTGCCGGTCCGTCCGCTTCCTCATCGTCCGGATTCTTATGCACGAGCATCAGAAATCCGCCGCCTACGGTCCGCTCAATCTTCATTTCTTTCATATCCGTAAGGGAGTATTCCTTCACGGTCCACTCACGCGTTACGCTCTGTGCTTTCGAGGCGAGTGTCTCACGCCCCTTGAAAAAGTGAACCTCACCGGGAACCGGTTCGGAAACAAGCACGAGAATCCGCTCCTTACAGAGCACCAGATACCCGAGCGTGAATTCCAGTTTCTCATTCATATCGGTTTCCGTGCAGAGCAGGACCTTCTCGTCCATGTCTCCGTCCGGAAAGTAAGGTTCTATTATACTTCTGATTGAAGCCGGAATCTTCTCCTTCGGAGCGTTCGAAAGAACTCCGGCCTTTTTCTTCTTACTCAAAACAACATCCTTTCCCGGCCCACAGCCGACAAAAAAGGCACAGTGCAAAACAACACTGTGCCGAACAAACAGTTTCAAACGGGAACGGGCCATGCCCGCAACGGATTTCAGGAAAGATAAGGCTTCATCATATCGCTGAAATCAAAGGTTGCAAAGTAATCCTTAGGGGTTTCCGCCCGCCGGATCAATTGCACTTTCCCGCCCGGCTTCCAAAGAAGCTCGGCACATTTTAATTTACCGTTGTAGTTGTACCCCATGGCATATCCATGAGCACCCGCATCATGAATCACAAGATAATCGCCGATGTCAATCCGGGGGAGTTTCCGGTCGATCGCGAACTTATCGTTGTTCTCGCAAAGAGAGCCTACCACGTCGTAAAGGCGGTCTGCCTCTGCGTATTCTTTCCCCAGTACGGTCACATGATGGTACGCCTTATACATAGCGGGGCGCATAAGGTTCACGGCGCATGCATCGACGCCGATGTACTCCTTATAGATATGCTTCTCGTGAATCGCTTTGGTCACAAGGATCCCGTAAGGTCCCATCATATAACGGCCGAGCTCGGTGAAAAGAGCCACGTCGCCCATACCGGCGGGTACAAGTACTTCTTCATACACTTTGCGGACGGCTTCGCCCACTTTCTTAATGTCCACTTTCTCCTCTTCCGGACGGTAAGGGATACCGATTCCGCCGGACAGATTAATGAACGCAATATGAGCCCCGGTCTTCTCCTTAAGGCGCACTGCGAGCGTGAACAACGTACGCGCGAGCGTCGGATAGTAATCCTCCGCAATCGTATTGCTTACGAGAAATGAGTGAATACCGAAGTTTTTCACGCCGAGCGCAAGGAGTTCCTTATAGCCCTCGACCATCTGTGCTTCGGTGCAGCCGTATTTGGCATCGCCCGGATTGTCCATGATCCCGTTCTCGAGCTCATAGATTCCGCCCGGATTGTACCGCATGCATACGGTCTCCGGGATGCCGCACTCCTTCTGTAAGAACGGAATATGCGTTACGTCATCCAGATTGATATATGCGCCTAACTGACGCGCCTTTGTGAATTCTCCCGCAGGGGTTTCGTTCGAAGAGAACATAATTTCCCCGTTGCCGAAACCTGCAGCTTCGGAAAGAAGGAGCTCCGTCAGGGAAGAGCAGTCCACACCGCAGCCTTCCTCGCGCAAAATCTGCAGCAGATAAGGATTGGGCGTAGCCTTAACGGCGAAAAACTCCTTAAATCCGGGATTCCATGAGAATGCGTCATACAGTTCTCTGGCATTGGCCCGAATTGCTTCTTCGTCATAAAGATAGAACGGGGTCGGATAGTTCTTCGCGATCTCTTCAACCTGTTCCTTCGTCACAAAGGGAAGTTTATTCATTTGTCCGCTCCTTTCTGCAAAAATCTCCCCAATTATAGCACGCGGTTTCGGAGTTTTCAACAGGAAATTCTGCGGAATTCCGGCGATTTTTCAACCTCACGTTTATTTTTCTGATTCTATTATGCTTTATTCCGAAAAATGTGAAAATGGTTTCCCTTATCAAAAAGCATGTGATATCCTTGCAAAAATGCGCAAAATGTAGTATTATATGTTTTGTATGGGCACTACTCCTTGTGTCCTTGAATTCACACGAAGAGGTTTTGCTATGGCAGAATACGACGGCAGTCAGATTGTTGTCCTCGAAGGACTCGAAGCGGTACGTAAGAGACCCGGTATGTACATCGGCTCGACCGGTACGAAGGGCCTCCACCACCTGATCTGGGAGATTCTCGACAACGGCATTGACGAACATCTTGCAGGATATTGCAACGAGCTCCGTATCATTTTACGCAAGGACGGCGGCATTACGATTATCGATAACGGCCGCGGCGTTCCCGTAGATATTCACCCGACCAAGAAAATTCCGACCGCGCGTGTCGTTTACACCGTGCTGCATGCGGGCGGCAAGTTCGGAAACACCGTATACAAGGTGTCCGGCGGTCTGCACGGCGTCGGTGCTTCGGTCGTGAACGCTCTCTCCTCGAAGATGATCATCGAAATCCGCCGGAACGGCAACGTTTACATGGATTCCTACGAGAACGGCGGGCATCCGGTCACAAAGCTTGAGAACGGGCTGCTTCCGGTGATCGGAACGTGCAAGAAGAGCGAGACCGGGACGAAAGTCACATTTTACCCCGATCCGAGTATCTTCGAGACGGTCAAGTTCGTGCCCGAGACCATCTGTAAGCGCCTTAAGGAGATTGCATTCCTGAATAAAGGACTGACAATCCGTTTCAACGACGAGCGGACCGGCGAAGAGCGCGTGTACTATGAGGAGCACGGCATCAAGAGCTTCCTCTCCTACATCAACCGCGACGCGACGCCGCTTCATCCGGAACCGATTTACATTGAAGGCAGCAAAGGCGACATCGAAATCGAAGTTGCCCTGCAATACATTAACGATTACACCGAGCAGATCAACGCATACTGTAACCGCATCAACGTCGTCGACGGCGGAACGCTTGTAACGGGCTTTAAAACCGCTCTGACGAGGGTTCTGAATTCGTATGCGAGAGAGCTCGGCATTCTGAAGGAAAAGGACGAGAACTTCGACGGAAAGGATATCCGTAACGGTCTCGTCGCAATCATTTCAATCAAGCATCCCGACCCGCAGTTTGAGGGCCAGACGAAGACGAAACTCGGAAACACCGACGCGAAGACCGCGGTCGACGAAGTTTTCGCCGCAGAGGTCACGAGATACTTCGACAAGAACGTCGAAGTGCTCCGCGCGATTCTTGATAACATCGTCCGCTCAAGCCGTGCCCGTCAGGCAAGCGACAAGGCCCGTTCGGCCGTATTAAAGCAGCTGAACGATGTCGATACGAGAAGCAAGCTCGCCGCCTGCTCCTCGAAGAAACCCGCCGAATGCGAGATTTACATCGTCGAGGGTGATTCCGCAGGCGGCACCGTCAAGACCGCGCGTGACCGCAAGACGCAGGCCGTTCTTCCGCTCCGCGGTAAGATTATTAACGTTGAAAAGGCTACGCTTGAGAAGGTTCTTCAGAACAACGAAATCAAGTCGATGATTGCTGCGTTCGGCTGCGGCATCAGCGACGAATTCGATATCAACAAGCTTCGCTATGACAAAATCATCATCCTGACCGATGCCGATGTCGACGGTGCGCACATCAGTACGCTTCTTCTGACGTTCTTCTACCGGTTCATGCCGGAACTGATTCTCGAGGGCAAGGTGTACCGCGGTCTTCCGCCGCTTTATAAGATTGAGTACGAAATGCCCGGCAAGAAGGCCTCGAAGAAGCAGAACGACTACCTGATGAACGACTTCGAGCTTGATAAGAAGCGCCGCGAGATTGACAAGACCGGCGGAAAGATTCTTTCCTTACAGCGTTACAAAGGTCTCGGCGAGATGGATGCCTCCCAGCTTTGGGAGACAACGCTTGATCCGGCGCAGCGCGTGCTCGCGCAGATCACGATTGCCGACACCGTCGAAGCCGACGAGGTCACGAATCTTCTGATGGGCAGCAACGTGCTGCCGCGGAAACAGTTCATCATTGATGAGGCGAAATACGCCAATCTGGATATTACCTGAGGAAGGGAGGGGTTCTCTTGAACACGGATAAAGATTCTGTCATCCAACTGGATTTTGCGGAAGAAATGAAAACCTCCTTCCGGGATTACTCGATGAGCGTCATCATCGCCCGTGCCATTCCCGATGTCCGGGACGGTTTGAAACCGGTACAGCGGCGTATTCTCTACGCGATGAAGGAACTCGGACTTGATCCGAAGAAGCCGCACCGTAAGAGCGCGCGTATCGTCGGCGATACCATGGGTAAATACCACCCGCACGGCGATTCTTCGATTTACGACGCGCTTGTGCATATGACCGAGGACTACTCTCTCGCCATCCCGCTCGTGGACGGCCACGGAAACTTCGGTTCGATTGACGGCGACGGCGCCGCTGCCATGCGTTACACCGAGGCCAGACTCTCCGAAGGCGCAATGACAATGCTTGCGCACCTTGATCAGGGACTCGTCGAATTTGTCCCGAACTTCGATGACAATGAAAAGGAACCGTCGGTTCTTCCGGCGATGCTTCCGAATCTTCTGATTAACGGTACGACCGGTATTGCCGTCGGTATGGCAACCAACATTCCGCCGCACAATCCGGTGGAGGTCATCGACGGCGCGATTGCCGTGATGCATGACCCTTACATCAGCACCGAAGACCTGATGCAGCTGATTCCGGGACCGGATTTTCCGACCGGCGGAACGATAGTAAACGGCGACGAACTCCCGCTTTTATACGAGACCGGCGAAGGCAAAATCCGCGTCCGCGCGAAAGCCGTAATCGAGCCCGGTGAGTACGGCAAGAAGAACATCGTCATCACCGAGATTCCGTATACGCTTGCAGGCAATAAGCTGAAACTTGTCGAGGCGCTCGCCGACGCGATGCGCGAGAAGACCTTTGAAGAGATTAACGACGTCCGCGACGAGTCCTCGAAGGAAGGCGTCCGTATTGTCATTGAAGTCAAGAAGGACCGTGATGCCGAGAACCTGCTGAACGGTCTCTATAAGAAAACCCCTCTTGAGGAGACGTACGGTGCCAATTTCCTTGCGGTTAAGGACGGTCAGCCCCGCACATTTTCCTTAAAGGGATTGTTGCAGGAGTTCATCGATTTCCAGGACGAGCTCTACACGAAGGAATATGAATACCTTCTTGATAAGGCGACGAAGCGTCTCGAGATTGTAAGCGGTTTGATTCGCGCGGTCGATGTGATTGATTTCATCATCGAAGTTGTGCGCGGTTCGAAGGAACTGAAGCAGGCGAAGGACTGCCTGATGCACGGCACGGTTACCGATATCAGGTTTAAGACCGAGGAAGCAAAGCGCGCCGCGATGCGGTTCGATTTTACGGAACGGCAGGCCGACGCCATCCTTGCGATGCAGCTTTCGAAGCTCGTCGGGCTAGAACTGTTAAAGCTTCAGCAGGAGGACGAGGAACTTCAGAAGAACATCAAGCGGTTCAATAAGATTCTGTCCCGTAAGAGCGAGCTGTATAAGGTGATTGAGGAGCAACTATTAGAGTTCCGCATGCGTTTCGCTACGGAAAGAAAGACGCAGATTACGACCGAGCAGATTAAGGCTTACGTCGTTGAAGAGAAGGTTGAGGACCTGTATGTATTGATTGACCGCTTCGGCTACACGAAGGCGATTGACGCCGTTTCGTTCCAGAAGGCGTCGCCGGAGTCGCTGCAGGAATTCACGCATATCTGCCCGATCCGTTCGAACGACCGCCTGTGCATCTTCACCGCGCAGGGCAACCTCTATCAGCTCAAGATGGCGGCTGTGCCGCGTGCCAAGCTGAAGGATAAGGGAACGCTCTACCAGACGCTTACGAAGATCAATTCCGACGAGGACGCGGTTCTTTTCATCGCATTTGACGATTTGTTTAATTCACAGCTTCTGTTCGTAACGCGGAACGGTCTCATAAAGCAGGTATCCGGCGTCGAGTTCGATACGAACCGCGCAGTCGTCAATACGACGAAGCTTGAGGACGACGATAAGATTGTCGGCCTGACCGCCCTCTCCGCGAAAGAGGTTATGTCCGGTCATCAGAAGGTTATGCTTCTGACCGAGAAGAAGCTGTCGCTCGGCTTCCCGCTTGACGAGGTGCCCGAGCTCAAGAAGACCAGTAAAGGCGTCAAGGGCATTACGCTCGAGAAGAACGACCACGTCCTGTACGGCCTCTCGCTTGACCAGAATGCCGACGAATTCACATTCGACGGCAAGACCTACAACGCCCGCAAGATCCGCTGCAGAAAGCGCGGTGCAAAGGGCCAGAAAGCAACACTGTAAGCAAGGGCGCGTTTTCCCCAAAGACCCACCTTTTATGTTTTTCAAGGATTCGGTCGGTTTTTTATCCGACCGAATCCTTTTTTTCTGAATTCCGTCGGTTCATTTTTCTTCCGTTTGACCGACTGTTTTCTTCTTTTCTGGATTCAGTCGGAGAAAAACCCGACCGAATTCTTGTTTTCGAAATTCCGTCGGTTCATTTTTCTTCCGTTTGACCGACTGTTTTCTTCTTTTCCGGATTCAGTCGGAGAAAAACCCGACTGAATTCTTATTTTCTGAATTCCGTCGGTTCATTTTTCTTCCGTTTGACCGACTGTTTTCTTCTTTTCTGGATTCAGTCGGAGAA